>JAKAHP010000397.1 GCA_021825505.1 Pseudomonadota bacterium | reverse complement strand
GAGCTCGACGCCGCCGCCTGCCTGGCGCACTGCCCGGTGCTGCGCCCCGAACTGGTGCTGGGCGGGCTGCTCGAGGACGAGGCACTGGACATGGGCGTCGACGCGACGCTGCAGGGCTTCCTGCGCGGCGCGCGCGCCGCCGGCGCGCAAACGCGCTGCGACGCCGAAGTGCTCGAGGCCACGCGGGTCGGCGGCGTCTGGCGCCTGCGCACGCGCGCCGGCGACTTCGACGCCGACATCGTGGTCGACGCCGCCGGCGCCTGGGCCGACACGCTGGCGCGGCTGGCCGGCGTCGCGCCGATCGGGCTGGCGCCGAAGCGCCGCAGCGCCTTCCTGTTCGACGCGCCGGACACCCCCGGCTGGCGCGACTGGCCGACCGTGATCGACCTGGCCGAGCGCTTCTACTTCAAGCCCGACGCCGGCTGCCTGCTCGGTTCGCCGGCCAACGCCGACCTGGTCGAGCCGCACGACGTGCAGCCCGAGGAATTCGACATCGCCAGCGGCATCTGGGCCATCGAGCAGGCCACCACGCTGCGCATCCGTCGCCCGCGCGCGACCTGGGCCGGCTTGCGCAGCTTCGCCCCCGACGGCGAGCCGGTGGTCGGCTTCGACCCGCGCGCCGACGGCTGGTTCTGGCTCGCCGGCCAGGGCGGCTACGGCATCCAGAGCGCTCCCGGGCTGGCGCAGGCCGCCGCCGCCCTGCTGCTCGACGGCGCGCTCGACGCCGCCTCGCGCGACGCCGCGCTGCGCGCCGCCGACCTGGCGCCGGGGCGCGCCTGAGGGCGCACGCCGACGCGTCAGCGCGGCGCCGCGGCGTCCGGCTCGGACTCGGGCGCGGGTTCGGACAGGCGACCGTCGACCAGTTGCACGATGCGCGGGCAGCGCGCCGCCAGCCGCGGGTCATGCGTGACCACCAGAACCGCGCAGCCGAACTCGCGGTTGAAGCGGTGCAGCAGCGTGAACACCTCGTCGGCGCTGTGCGTGTCGAGATTGCCGGTGGGCTCGTCGGCCAGCACCAGCGGCGGGCGCGTCAGCAAGGCACGCGCGATCGCCACGCGCTGCTGCTGCCCGCCCGACAGCTCGCTGGGGCGGCGCGCGGCAAAGCCCCCCAGGCCGACCGCGTCGAGCAGCTCCTGCGCGCGGCGGCGCAGCGCCGCATCCTCGCGCGCGCCCTGCACCAGCGCCGGCATCATCACGTTGTCGAGCACGCTGAAGGCCTGGATCAGGTGGTGGAACTGGAACACGAAGCCGATCGCGCTGCCGCGCAGCGCGGTGCGCGCGGTGTCGTCGAGCGCGCGCGTGGCGCGTCCGTTCAGGTAAAGCTCGCCGTCGGTCGGCGCGTCGAGCAGCCCGATCACGTTGAGCAACGTGGTCTTGCCCGAGCCCGACGGCCCGATCAGCGCGGTGAACTCGCCGCGGCGCAGCTCGAGGTCGATGCCGTGCAGCACCTCGGTCTGCAGCGGCGTGCCGACCTGGTAGGACTTGCGCAGCTGCGCCAAGCGCAGCACCGGAGCGGGTTCGGACATGACGGTCATACGTAGCGAATGGCGACCACCGGATCGAGGCGCGCGGCGCGCAGCGCCGGCAAGGCCGCCGCGGCCACGCCCACCAGCGTGGCCAGCGCCACCGCCTGCAGCGGCAACGCCGGCGACACCGGAACGATGAACAGGCCCGGGCCGAAATGGTTGAACGCCCACACCATCGCGACGCCGACCGCCGCGCCCAGCGCCGAGCCGGCGCAGCCGACCGCGGCGCCTTCGAACAGGAACACCGCGAGGATGCGCGCGCGTGTCGCCCCCATCGCGCGCAGGATGCCGATTTCACGCGTGCGCTGCACCACGCTGACCGCCAGCACGCTGGCGATGCCGAACGCCGCCGACAGCCCGACGAACAGGCGGATCAACGCGCTCGACATCGATTGCGAACGCAGCGCGTTGAGCAATTGCGAATTGGTCTCCATCCAGCTCTCGGCCTTCAGCCCGGTGAGCCGCGCGATGCGCGCGGCGACGCGCTGCGCGGCGAAGATGTCGCGCACCGTCAGGTCGACCTCGGTGACGCCGCCGCTCAATCCCAGCAGCGCCTGCGCCGGCTTCAGCCCCATGTACAGATAGCGCTGGTCGAGGTCGCGCACACCCAGCGAGAAAATGCCGGCCACGTCGAACACCTGCGCGGTGCCGCCGGCGCCCTGCACGCGCAGCTTGTCGCCGACGCGCACGCCGAGGTCCTGCGCCAGCCGCGTGCCGATCAGGATGTGGCTGGCGCCGACCTCGAAGCTCCCCTGCACGATGTCGTCGGGCAAGGGGATGACGCGCCGGTACAGCTGCGGCTCGATGCCGATCACGCTGACCGCGCGCACCGCCGCACCGCGCCGCGCGAAGGCCGGGCCGCTGAGCTGGGGCGAGGCCGCGGCGACGCCGTCGAGCCCGGGCAGCACGCGCATGATGCCGGCCCAGTTGTTGATCGAACGCAGGCGCTGCGGGCGCGCATCGACTTCGCGCAGCGCCAGCGCGCCGCGCGGCAGCGGCGGCGTCAGTGGAACCAGATCGGGCGCGCTGACCACGATGTGGGCCTGGCTGCCGAGGGTGCGCTGCACGATGTTGCCCTGCAGCCCGTCGACCAGCGCGGTGATGAACACGATCACCGCCGCGCCCACCGCCACCCCCGAAATGATCAGCAGCGTCTGCACGCGCCCGTCGCGCAGGAATCGGTAGGCAATACGCCACGCCAGCCCCATCACCGCCCCCGCGTCAGTGCGCCACGCCG
>JAKAHP010000056.1 GCA_021825505.1 Pseudomonadota bacterium | reverse complement strand
GGGGTCCACGCACCGCGCACGTCGTCGAGCACCGCGAACGCCGACACCAGCAGCGACACCGGCGAGGTCACGCTGCGCGCGGCGTCGCCCTCGCCCCAGCGCGTGTGCATCGACAGCGAATCCTTGCCCACCGGCACGCCGATGCCCAGCGCCGGGCACAGCTCGAGCGCCACCGCCTGCACCGCGTCGAACAGCGCCGCGTCCTGCCCCGGCTGGCCGCACGCGGCCATCCAGTTGCACGACAGCTTGACCTGACCGAGCTCGTGCAGCGGCGCGGCGAGCAGATTGGTCAGCGCCTCGGCCACCGCCATGCGCGCCGACGCGGCCGCGTCGCTGAGCGCCAGCGGCGTGCGCTCGCCCATCGCCATGGCCTCGCCGCGCACGCCGGCGAAGTCGGCCAGCGTGATCGCGCAATCGGCCACCGGCACCTGCCACGGACCGACCATCGGGTCACGGTGCGAGAGCCCGCCGACGGTGCGGTCGCCGATGCTGATCAGGAAGCGCTTGCTGGCCACGCTGGGGTGGCGCAGCACGGTGCTGGTGGCCCAGTCCAGCTCGACGCCGGTGAGATCGACGTCGGGCAGCGCGACGCGCTCGCGACTGACCTCGCGCACCATGCGCGGCGGCTTGCCCAGCAACACGCCCAGCGGCATGTCCACCGGCTGCTCGGGCAGCAGCGCGTCGTCCACGCGCAGCTGCGGCGCGGCGTCGGCACGACCCACCACCGCGTAGGGGCAGCGCTCGCGCGCGCAGATCGCCGCGAACGCCTCGAGCGCCTCCGGTGCGATCGCCAGCACGTAGCGCTCCTGGCTCTCGTTGCACCAGATCTCGCGCGGGCTCATGCCGCTTTCCTCGACCGGCACGTCGCGCAGCTGGAAACGCGCGCCGAGGCCGGCGCCGTCGACCAGCTCGGGGAACGCGTTCGACAGCCCGCCGGCGCCGACGTCGTGGATCGCCAGGATCGGGTTGGCCGCGCCTAAAGCGCGGCAGGCGTCGATCACTTCCTGCGCGCGGCGCTGCATCTCGGGGTTGCCGCGCTGCACCGAATCGAAGTCGAGGTGCTCGGCGTTGGCGCCGGTGGCCAGGCTCGACGCGGCGCCGCCGCCCAGGCCGATGCGCATGCCCGGGCCGCCGAGCTGCACCAGCAGGCTGCCGGCTCCGAACTCGATCTTGTGCGTGTGCGCGTCGGCGACCTCGCCGAGGCCGCCGGCCAGCATGATGGGCTTGTGGTAGCCCCAGTCGCGCCCGGCGGCATGCTGCTCGAACACGCGGAACACCCCGCCCAGATTGGGGCGCCCGAACTCGTTGTTGAACGCGGCCGCGCCGATCGGGCCGTCGAGCATGATCTGCAGCGCGCTGGCCAGGTGCGACGGACGCCCGCGGTCCTCGCCTTCCCAGGGCTCGGGCGCCGCACCCGGCAGCCGCAGGTTGGAGACGTGAAAACCGCACAGCCCGGCCTTCGGGCGACCGCCGCGCCCGGTGGCGCCTTCGTCGCGGATTTCACCGCCGGCTCCGGTGGCCGCACCGGGAAACGGCGAGATCGCGGTCGGGTGGTTGTGCGTCTCGACCTTCATCAGCGTGTGCACCAGCGCCGGCTCGGCCGCGTAGCGGTGGTCGGCGCCGCCGGGTTGCCAGCGCTGCACGGTACCGCCGTGCATCACCGCGGCGTTGTCCGAGTAGGCCACGACGGTGCCCTGCGGGCTGCTCGCGTGGGTGTGGCGGATCATGCCGAACAGCGACAGCGGCTGCGCCTGGCCGTCGATGACGAAGCTGGCGTTGAAGATCTTGTGCCGGCAGTGCTCGCTGTTGGCCTGCGCGAACATCAGCAGCTCGACGTCGGTAGGGTTGCGTCCGATCTGGCCGAAAGCATCGACCAGGTAGTCGATCTCGTCGGCCGACAGCGCCAGACCCTGCTCGACGTTGGCGCGCTGCAAGGCCGCGCGCCCTTCGCCGATCACGTCGACGCGCTGCAGCGGGCGCGGCTCCAGTTCGATGAATAATCGTTGCGCGTCGTCGCGCGCCGCCACCACGGTCTCGGTCATGCGATCGTGCAGCAGCGGCGCGATGCGCGCCAGCGCCGCCGCGTCGAGACTCGGCGCGGCACGCAGCAGCCCGGGCGCACGCAGCGCGAAACGGTATTCGACGCCGCGCTCGATGCGCAGCACCTCGGCGCCACAGCTGTGCGCGATGTCGGTGGCCTTGCTCGCCCACGGCGAGATCGTCCCCAGGCGCGGCAGCACCAGCAGCGCGGCGCCGTCGCGGGCGCCGTCGTACTCTGGCCCGTAATGCAGCAAGGCCTGCAAGCGCGACTGCAGCGCCGCGTCGGGCACCTCGCGTGTGGCGACGAAGTGCAGCAGTCGCGCGTGCACGCCGACCACGGGAAGTTCGGGCGCGAGCGCCTGGATGCGCTGCAGCAGCGCCTGACGGCGAAACGGCGACAGCGCGGCGGCGCCTTCGAAAGTGGAGATGTGCATCGGGACGCTGGGCGGGAACGATTGGGCCAGCCGGCATTCTAGGGCGGCGCGCGGCCCCCACGTCTCCAGCGCGCGCCCGCACGCGGTGAGATAATGCGAAGCATGAGCATCACCATCAAGACGGCCGAAGACCTTCCCGCACTGCGCGTGGCCGCGCGCCTCGGCGCCGAACTGCTCGACTACCTGACGCCACACGTGAAAGCCGGCGTGACGACGCGCGAAATCGACCGCCTCGCCCACGACTACATCGTCAACGTGCAGCAGGGCATTCCGGCACCGCTGAACTACTGCCCGCCGGGCTATACGCCCTACCCGGCGTCGATCTGCACGTCCGTGAACCAGGTCGTATGCCACGGCATCCCGAACGACCGCGCGTTGAAGGACGGCGACGTGCTCAACATCGACGTCACCGTGATCAAGGACGGCTGGCACGGCGACACCAGCCGCATGTTCATGATCGGCAAGGTCCCGCCGCACGTCGAGCGGCTGTGCCGAGTGACCTACGAGGCCATGTGGCAGGGCATCGTGCGCGTGCGCCCCGGCGCGCGCCTGGGCGACATCGGCCACGCCATCCAGACCTTCGCCGAAGCGGCCGGCTACAGCGTGGTGCGCGAGTTCTGCGGCCATGGCATCGGCCGCAAGTTCCACGAAGAGCCGCAGGTGCTGCACTACGGTCGCCCCGGCACGCTCGAGGAGCTGCGCCCGGGCATGGTGTTCACGATCGAGCCGATGATCAACGCCGGACGGCGCGAGATCCGCGAAATGCCCGACGGCTGGACCATCGTCACCAAGGACCGTTCCCTGTCGGCACAGTGGGAGCACATGGTGCTGGTCACCGACACCGGCTATGAAGTGCTGACGGTGTCGCCGGGCACGCCGGCGCCGCCGGCCTTCGTCACCGCGCAGTGAACACCGCGGCCGTCGACGGCGTGGCCGCGACGCGCGCGGCGTTGCGCGCGAACCGTGCCGCGTTGATCGACGCGTTCCGCGCGCATCCGCAGCGCGTGAGCCCCTTGCTGCGCGGCCTGTGCCGCGCCACCGACGCCACGCTGCGCACCCTGTGGCACGACTGCGGCATGCCGCCCGACTGTGCGCTGCTGGCGGTCGGCGGCTACGGCCGCGGCGAGCTGTTCCCCTATTCCGACGTCGACGTGCTGGTGCTGCTGGCCGACGCCGACGCGCCCGAGGCGCAGCGCGCCGCCGAACGTTTCGTTGCCGCGTGCTGGGACGCCGGGCTGGAGATCGGCCCCAGCGTGCGCAGCGTCGAGGCCTGCATCGAGGAGTCGGCGCGCGACATCACGGTGCAGACCACGCTGCTCGAGGCGCGTCCGCTGTGCGGCGACGCCGCGCTGGCACGCCGGCTGCGACGCGCGTTCAAGGAGCACCTCGACGCGCGCGCCTTCTTCCAGGCCAAGCTGCTCGAGATGCGCCAGCGCCACGCGCGTTACGAGAACACCCCTTACGCGCTCGAGCCGAACTGCAAGGAAAGCCCCGGCGGGCTGCGCGACCTGCAACTGCTGCTGTGGGTGGCGCGCGCCGCCGGGCTGGGCGCGAGCTGGACCCAGCTGCGCGCCAGCGGCGTGCTCAGCGGCTACGAGGCGGCCAAGATCCAGGCCAATGAACGCAGCCTCAAGCGCATCCGCGCCCATCTGCACCTGGCTGCCGGACGCCGCGAGGACCGCCTCGTGTTCGACCTGCAGACCGCGGTGGCGGCCGCGCTCGGACTCGCGGCCGAACCCGGCAAACGCGCCGGTGAAACGTTGATGCAGCGCTACTACTGGGCCGCCAAGGCGGTCGAGCAGCTCAACCAGATCGTGCTGCTGAGCATCGAGGGACGGCTGTGGCCGGCGCTGGCCAGTCAGCACGGGCGGCCGCTGACCGGCATCCCCGGCGTCGCCGACGGCCGTTTCGTCGACAAGGACGGACGCCTGGAGCCGGCCGACCTCGAGCTGTACGAGAAGGATCCGCCGGCCATTCTCGAGACCTTCGTCGCGTTCACGCTGGCCCCGGCGATCCACGGCCTGACCGCGCCGACGCTGCGCGCGCTGTACCACGCACGCGAGCGCATGGACGCGGCGTTCCGCCGCGACCCGCGCAGCCGCGCCGCGTTCCTGCGCATCGTGCAGGCGCCGCAGGGCATCACCCACGCGCTGCGCCTGATGAACCGCACCAGCGTGCTCGGGCGCTACCTGCTGCCGTTTCGCCGCATCGTCGGTCGCATGCAGCACGACCTGTTCCACGTCTATACGGTGGATCAGCACATCCTGATGGTGGTGCGCAATGTGCGGCGCTATTTCATCCTCGAGCACGCGCACGAGTATCCGTTCTGCGCCCAGGTCGCGGCCGGCCTGGAAAAGCCCTGGCGGCTGATCGTCGCGGCGCTGTTCCACGACATCGCCAAGGGGCGCGGCGGCGACCATTCGGCGCTGGGCGCGGTCGAGCTGCGCCATTTCTGCCGCAGCCACGGACTGGACGCGGCGGACTGCGACTTCATCGCCTTCCTGGTCGCGCAGCATCTGACGATGTCGCACGTGGCGCAGAAGGAGGACATGAGCGACCCTGAGGTCGTCACGCGCTTCGCCGCGCTGGTCGGCGACCCGCAGCGCCTGGCCGCGCTGTACCTGCTGACCGTGGCCGACATCCGCGGCACCAGCCCCAAGGTGTGGAACGGCTGGAAGGCCAAGCTGCTCGAAGACCTGTACCGCACGACGCTGCGCGTGCTCGGCGGCGAGCTGCCGAACCCGCAGGCCGAGCTGCAGCAGCGCCAGGCCGAGGCGCGCCGGCTGCTGCACCTGTACGGCATCGACGAGCACGGCGCCAAGGCGCTGTGGGACACGCTAGACACCGCGTATTTCCTGCGCCACGACCCGGCCGACGTGGCCTGGCACACGCGCCAGCTGATGCGCCGCACGGCCAGCCGCGACGCGGTGGTCAGCGCGCGCCTGGCGCCGCACGGCGACGGCCTGCAGGTGCTGGTGTACTGCCCCGACCAGCCCGACCTGTTCGCGCGCATCTGCGGCTTCTTCGACGGCCGCAATTTCAGCATTCTCGACGCCAAGGTGCACACCACGCGCGCCGGCTGGGCGCTCGACAGTTTCGTCGTGGTCGAGCCGACGCTGGCGATGCACTACCGCGCGCTGATCTCGATGATCGAGGTCGAGCTCGCGCGCACCCTGCAGGCGCGCACCGCGCTGCCCGAGCCGGTGCGCGGCCGTCTGTCGCGGCGCGTGCGCCATTACCCGGTGCAGGCGCGCGTCGAGCTGCGCGCCGACGAACGCGGGCAGAACTGGATCCTCGCGATCCGCGCCAGCGACCGCACCGGCTTGCTGTACGCGATCGCGCGCGTGCTGGCGGCGCGCGGCATCAGCGTGCAGCTGGCGAAGATCCTCACGCTGGGCGAACGCGTCGAGGATACCTTCGTGCTGCACGGCCCGGCACTGGCCGACGCGCGCACCCAGGCCGAGGTCGAGCAGGAGCTGCTCGGCGCGATGGCTGCCTGAGCGCGGCCGGCGCCGGTCTTCAGCGGTCGAACTGGGCGCGCGGATCGAAGCGCAGCTCGTCGGCCATGCGCCGGTACAGCGCACGCGCGGCCTCGCTGTCGGCCGGCGGCAGCACGACCTCGAGTTCGACGTACAGATCGCCCGCCGGCGCGCCGGGCAGACCACGCCCTTTGAGTCGCAGACGGCGACCGCTTTGCGCGCCGGCCGGGATCGCCAGCTCGACGCGACCGCCCGGGGTCGGCGCGATCACCTGGCCGCCGAGCGCCGCCTCCCACGGCGCCACCGGCAGCTTCAGATGCAGGTCGCGCCCCTCGACGCGGTACCAGCGGTGCGGCTTGAACTGGATTTCCAGGTAGAGATCGCCGCGCCGTCCATCGAGCCCCGGCGCGCCCTGCCCGGCCAGGCGCAGGCGCTGGCCTTCGCGCACGCCGCGCGGAATGCGCAGCGCCAGATTGCGATCGACCATGTGCACGCGACCGTCGGCGCCGCGCTGCGCGCTCTGCAGCGTGACCTGACGCTCGGCGCCGGTGAAGGCGTCCTCCAGGTCGATGGCGATGCGTGCGTGATGGTCGGCCGCCGCCTGGGTAGGCGCTGCGCGGCGCCCGAACAGCGACTCGAAAAAGTCGCTGAAGGCACCATCGCCACCGCCACCGCCGCCACTGAACTCGAAGCCGGTGCCCCAGTCGGGCGGCGGCTGGAAGTCCTGGCCGCTGCGGTAGCGCGCGCCCAGCCGGTCGTAGGCGGCGCGCTTCTCGGCATCGCGCAGCACTTCGTAGGCTTCGCCGAGCTCCTTGAACCGCGCCTCGGCATCGGCTTCCTTGCTGACGTCGGGATGGTATTTGCGCGCCAGCTTGCGGTAGGCGCGCTTGATCTCGTCGTCGCCGGCGTCGCGCGCGACGCCCAGCACCTCGTAGTAGTCCTTGAATTGCATGATGGTCGGTCCGTCGCACGCGTCCGGGCGCAGACGCAGGGCTGTGCGCACTATGTCGGTGTGCCACCCGCGAAATCAAGCCCCCGTCGATGCGGGAGCTGAGCGCGCGCGGCGCCCCCTTGAAATGCCACGAGCGGCGCGCAGATACGGTCACGAACAGCGATCGGCGCCGCCCGCCGCGGCCCGCGCGAACCGACAAGGAGCATGATCATGATGGCATCCCTGCTGAGGACCCCGGCAAGCCTGTGGGCCGATTTCGACCGCCTGCAGCGCGAATTCGAACGCGGCATCGGCGTGCCGGCGAGCATTCGTGCGGCCGGCGCCGCCGCGTTCCCGCCGATCAACGTGGCGGGTGGCACCGACGCGATCGAGGTGTTCGCGTTCGCCCCCGGGATCGACGCGACCACGCTCGAGGTCACGGTCGACAACAACCTGCTGACGATTGCCGGCGAGCGCCGGCTCGAGGCGCCCGCCGCGGGCCAGACGGTCTACGCCGAGGAGCGTTTCGGCGGCAAGTTCCGCCGCGTCGTCAGCCTGCCCGACGACGTGGACAGCAGCCAGGTCGATGCGCGCTACACCGACGGTGTGCTGCGCGTACGCATCCAGCGGCGCGCCGCGCAACAGCCGCGCCGCGTGGCCATCAACTGAAATTCGAGCGAGGTCGATCATGAATCAGGACACCACCCCCACCCCGCGCCGCGCGCTGGCGCCCGCGGTCGACATCACCGAAGACGCCGATGGCATCACGCTGCGCGCCGACATGCCGGGCGTGCCGCGCGACGCGCTGCAGGTGCACGTCGACGGCGATACGCTGCGCATCCGCGGCGACATCGAGCTGGCCCTGGCCGAAGGCAGCAATGCACGCTACGCCGAACTGCGCCACGGCGCCTGGGAGCGCAGCTTCACGCTGTCGCGCGAACTCGACAGCGCCCATGTCGCGGCCGCGCTGAAGGATGGCGTGCTGACGCTGCGCATCCCCAAGGCCGAGCACGCGCGGCCGCGCCGGGTCGAGATCGCCGTCGGCTGACGCGCGCTGACCCCGCGCCGGATCAAGGTCGGCGCGCGCCGCGCCTTGTACGGTGCGCGCCGCGCCGGCTAGATTGAAGACGTGCGGCAGGCCGGGCCGACTGTTTGCATCCCGGTTCGCCGTGGATGGGCTGCAGCAACGCGCAGATGGGATTTCCCCATGCGTCTCGCCGGTCCTGCCGCACCCTGTGGCGAGGGATTTTCCGGTCTTCTTCAGTCCCTGTTGCGGCGCGGCCGCGGTGAACAACCGCCCCGCGCCGTGTTTTTTGGCCCCGCCTCAGCGCCGCGCCAGATAGATGCCGCCGAGCAGCAGCGCGCCGCCGGCCAGCTGCATCGCGCCCAGGCGCTCGCCCAGCAAGGCCCAGGCATACACCGCCGAGGTGGCAGGCTGCACCAGTCCACTGCGTCAGGGAAATGGCACCCCCCGCCGAGGCGCCAAGGGGTGCAGCGCTAGGCGCGACGCGCAGCCCAGGCTGGCCGCCTGGGCAAGCGGCGCAACGACGCGATGGGCCCCTTGGCGCCTCGGCCCTGCGGGTGTGGCCCCAGGCCTGCCCACTCGGCGTTGCGGGTCTTCGCCGGGTGCCCAACCCGGCTGTGCCCCGCGCCTTGATTGGGCGGGCCTGGGGTCACACGGGGGGAGCCATTTCCCTGACGCAGTGGACTAGCAACCCGATCGATGCGCGCGCCGGGTGCAGATGCTTGACCGCGTGCGCGATGACCACCTGGCCGCCGATCTGCACCAGCAGCGCCAGGCCTCCCAGCCACAGCCAGGCACGCAGCGCGTGCGGCCAGAAGTCGCCTTCGAACCAGGCGAACGGCAGCAGGACCAGCGTCGCGCCGGCGCTGACCCAGGCCATCAGCGTCAGCGTGCCCAGGCGCTGGCGCGCCTGCTGCACGCCGATCTGATAAGCGGCGTAGAACAGCGCCGAGACGCTGCCGCACAGGTCGCCGAGCAGCACCCGGTGCTCGCCCCAATGCACCCCGATGACCAGCAGCGCGCCGGCCAGCGCGGCCAGCAGCGCCACGACGAACAGCGGGCGCGGCGCCACCCCGGTCAAGGCCCACAGCGCGAGCACGACGACCACCGGCGCCATATTCGACTCCAGCGTCGCGTTGGCCACCGTGCTCCAGTGCAGCCCGAGGTGGTAGAGGATCAGATCGCCGGCGAACGCGCCGGCCGCCAGCACGATCAGCGCTGGGGTCGACCATCCGGGCAGCAGCACTCCGCTGCCGCCGGACGGCGGGGTGGTCGCACCGGCGCGACGCGCCGACCAGGCCCACGCCACCAGCAGCGGCGTGGCCAGGGCCATGCGCCAGAACGCCGCGGCGAAGGGGCCGACGCCGGCAGCGGCCGCCAGGCGCACGAAAATGCCGACGAGGCCGAGCACGGCGCCGCCGGCAAGCAGGATCAGGAAGGGCATCCCGCCATTTTGCCTGCGCGCCCAGCTCAGCCGGGCTGCGCCCCCGACAGGCGCTTGACCGCCTGCACGAAGCGATTCAAGGTCGGCGAGCGCGCCCCCGGTTCGAGCCGGATGTCGAGCAGCTGGAAGCGACCGCGCGTGGCGTGCGCGCGCGCCAGCGCCGCGTCGAGCTCGGCGCGCGTGCGCACCACGTGGCCGTCGCCGCCGAGCGCGGCGGCGGCGGCCGCGAAGTCCCAGCGCCCGAGATCGTTGAAGCGCGACTCGGGCTGGAACGCGCGCAGCATTTCCCAGCTCGCGTTGTTGTAGACGAGCACGATCGGGTCCCAGCCGTAGCGCGCCGCGTTGCCCAGCTCCCAGCCGGTCATCTGGAACGCGCCGTCGCCCACCAGCACCAGCGGGCGCTGTCCGGTGGCGGCCTGCACGCCCAACCCGGCCGGTACACCGTAGCCCATCGTCGCGTAATAGCCCGGCGCGATCAGCGCGGTCGGGTCCATGTCCATCGCGCTGAACAGGCAGTCGCCGACGTCGCTGGCGATGGGCATCGGGCCGACCCGGCGCAGCAGCCGGTTGACCGCGCAGGCCACGTCGGCCGGCTGCACCGGGGTGTCGTCGACCGCCGCGTCGGCGCACGGCGCGCCGGTGGCCGACGCGAGCTGCGGCAGCGGCGGCGCCGCCGGCACGCGCTCGAGCAAGGCGTCGACCAGCGCCGCCAGCGGCAGCTCGGGGTAGACGTGATGGCCCATCACGACGCGCCCGCCCAGCGCCTGGATCGCATAGCGCAGGTCGATGGCGCGCGCCGACACCGCGAAATTGGTGTCGGACACGATCACGCCCAGCAGCAGCAGTCCGTCGGAGTTCTCGACCTCGGCGGCCAGCGCGGCGTCGCCGGCCAGACCGAGGTAGGTGCCGCGCAACGCGACCTGCTGTTCGGCGAGCAGGCCGCGCCCCATGAAGCTGGTCACCACCGGAATGCCCAGACGGCGCGCGAGCTCGGCCACGCGCGCTTCCAGGCCGTAGCGGCGCACTTCGACGCCGACCATCAACAGCGGCCGCGTCGCCGCGCGCAGGCGCTGCAGCAGCTCGTCGGCGCACGCCGCGAGTGCCTGCGCGTCGACCTCCGGCGGCGGCGCGCTGCCGACCGCATCGCAGGGGCGCCCCGGCATGTCGCGCGGCACTTCGAGGTAGACCGGGCGCGCCTCGCGCAAGGCGCAGTCGAGCACCCGCGCGATCTGCTGCGGCGCGCTGCGCATGTCGTCGAGCCGCGCCTGGTCGGCGGTCAGCTCGGCCATCACGCGCCACTGCGAATCGAGCGTCTTCACCTGGTGGTGCAGCAGCAGCCCGCTGGCGGCCTCGTGCGCGGCCGGCGCGCCCGACAGCACGACCAGCGGCACGCGCTCGGCGTAGGCGCTGGCCAGCGCGTTGACCAGGTTGAAGGCGCCGGCGCCGTAGGTGACCGCGGCCACCCCGAGCCCGCCGCGCAGTCGCGCCGCGGCGTCGGCGGCGAAGCCCACCGCGGGCTCGTGCGCCAGGGTATACAGCGGCAGGGTGCCGGCGCGTTCGATCTCGCCGAACAGCGGCAGCGCGAAGTCGCCGGGAACGCCGAAAATCTCGGTCGCGCCGCGACTGCGAAGCGCCTCGAGCAGGCGCTGCGTCAAGTTCATCTTGTCATCCTCCGATATCGTTCGATATCCGCGCGCGTCTCGCGCGCGGTGCGCGTCGGACTTTAGGCGCGCACCGCGCAGCGCGGCTTGACCTGGGTCAGCCGCGCACCGTGCCCCCCGCGTGATCAAGCTCATCGCCGCGCGCCGGCGGCGAGCTCGCGCCGCCGCGGCTAGCATCGAGCGGGTGCCCTGGTGGCAACGTGGTGGCAACGAACAGGAGCCCCGACATGGATCCGAACGCAGCGCCCGCGCAGGCGGGTGACGCGCTGCTGGTGGTGGACATGCAGCGCGACTTCATGCCCGGCGGCAGCCTCGCGGTACCCGACGCGCAGCGCCTGCTGGCGCCGCTGAACCACTGGTTGCGGCGCTTCGCGGCCGAGGCGCTGCCGGTGTGCGCGTCGCGCGACTGGCACCCGCCGCACCATGTCTCGTTCCTCGCGCAAGGTGGGCCGTGGCCGCCGCACTGCGTGGCCGGCAGCGACGGCGCGGCTTTCGCCGACGGCCTGGCACTGCCGGCCGACGCCTACATCGCCTCGAAAGGAACCCGGCCCGACGCCGACAGCTACTCGGCGTTCGGCGACACCGAGCTCGACGCCGTGCTGCGTGGCGACGCGGTGCGGCGCTTGTGCGTGGGCGGCGTCGCCACCGAACTGTGCGTGCTGCACACCGTGCTCGACGCGCTGCACCTGGGCTATGCGGTGCTGTTGCTCGGTGACTCGATCGCCGCGCTCGACGAGATCGACGGCGCGCGCGCATTGCACACCATGCGCGCTGCCGGCGCGGTGCTCTGGGAGCCGCCGCGATGACGGGCGAGCACGCGCCGACCCTGCTCACCGACCTGTACCAGCTCACCATGCTGCAGGCCTACCACGCCGCGCGCATGAACGACACCGCGGTGTTCGAGTTCTTCGTGCGGCGCCTGCCTGCGCAGCGCAACTTCCTGCTCGCCGCCGGGCTGGAGCAGGTGCTCGAGATGCTCGAGGCGCTGCGCTTCGACGACACCGAACTCGCCTGGCTGCGGCGCCAGCCGCGCTTCGATGCCGCGTTCGTCGACAGCCTGGCCGATCTGCGCTTCACCGGCGACGTCGACGCGATGCCCGAGGGCACGCCGTTCTTCGCCGACGAGCCCATCCTGCGCGTGGTCGCGCCGCTGCGCGAGGCGCAGCTGATCGAGTCGCGCGTGATCAACCTGCTGCAGTTCCAGACGATGGTCGCCTCGAAGGCCGCGCGCGTGCGCCTGGCCGCCGGCGACGCGCTGCTGGTCGACTTCGGCATGCGCCGCGCGCATGGCGCCGAAGCCGCCTTGCTCTCGGCGCGCGCCAGCTATCTTGCCGGCTTCGACGGCAGTGCCACGGTGCTGGCCGGCATGCGCTGGGACGTGCCGCTGTACGGCACGATGGCGCACTCCTATGTGCAGGCGCACGACGACGAGGAGCTGGCCTTCGCCGATTTCGCGCGCGCCCATCATGAACCGGCGACCTTGCTGATCGACACCTACGAGGGGTCGTCTCAGAAAACGGAAAATAAAGCACGCTAAGCCGGTTGCAGCGGCCGTAGCGGCCTGAACTTGCCCGCGCCGATCTTGGCGCTGCTGCGCCAGA
>JAKAHP010000396.1 GCA_021825505.1 Pseudomonadota bacterium | reverse complement strand
GGTGATCTTTCTGTACAACGCCTGGCTGCGTGACAACGGCCGTGCGGGGCTGTTCGGCGAGCCGCCGGTGGCCAGCGCGCCGCAGGCGCAAGGCAGCGTGCCGCAGCCGGCCGCGCTGGGCGGCGCGGCGGCGCCGCCCGCCGGCAGCAGCGCGCCGGCGTCGGCCGCGCCGACCGTGAAGCCGGCGACGCTGACCGAGGTGCGCACCGACGTGCTCGACGTCAAGGTGTCGAGCGCCGGCGGCAGCATCGTCTACGCCGGGCTGCGCAAGTATCCGAGCGAGGCCGATCCGAAGCGCGACGTCGTGCTGTTCGACGACGCCGGCGGCCACGTCTACATGGCGCAGAGCGGCCTGGTCGGCGGTGCGTTCCCGAACCACGAGACCTCGATGAGCGTGCTGCCCGGGCCGACCACGCTGGGCAGCGCCGACAGCCTGACGCTGCGCCTGCAGTCGCCGGTGGTGGGCGGCTTGCAGCTGCTGCGCAGCTACACCTTCCATCGCGGCAGCTACGTGATCGACGTGCGCAACGAAGTGATCAACCGCGGCAGCGTCGCGGTGTCGCCGCAGCTCTACCTGCAGCTGGTGCGCGACGGCAAGGAGCCGACCGAGAACGGCACCCACTTCTCGCACACTTTCGTCGGCGCGGCGATCTACGACAGCAAGGGCAAGTTCCAGAAGTACGAGTTCAAGGACATCGAGCCGCAGGCCAAGACCATCCAGGCCGCCGACGGCTGGACCGCGATCGTGCAGCACTATTTCGTTTCGGCCTGGCTGCCGCAGCCGGAAACCGGAAACCGCCAGTTCTACCTGCGCAAGCTCGCTTCCGACCTCTACGCCACCGGCGTGATGCTGCCGCTGCCGCAGCTGGCGCCGGGGCAGCAGACGGTGCAGTCCGACCGCCTGTACGTCGGCCCGCAGGTCGAGAGTCAGCTGCAGGGCCTGGCGCCGGGCTTCGACCTGGTGAAGGACTACGGCTGGGTCACGATCATCGCCAAGCCGCTGTTCTGGGTGCTCGAGCACATCCACGACGTGCTCGGCAACTGGGGCTGGTCGATCATCGGCCTGACCATCCTGCTCAAGCTGCTGTTCTTCCCGCTGACCGCGGCCAGCTACCGCTCGATGGCGCGCATGAAGGCGGTCGGGCCGCGCATGACCGCGCTGCGCGAGCGCCACAAGGACGACCCCGCGGCGATGAACGCGGCGATGGTCGAGATGTACCGCAAGGAAAAGATCAACCCGCTGGGCGGCTGCCTGCCGGTGGTGATCCAGATCCCGGTGTTCATCGCGCTGTACTGGGTGCTGCAGTCCAGCGTCGAGCTGCGCGGTGCGCCGTGGCTGGGCTGGATCCACGATCTGTCGGCCAAGGATCCGTTCTACATCCTGCCGCTGGTGATGACCGCCAGCTCCTTCCTGCAGGTCAAGCTCAACCCGACGCCGCCGGACCCGATGCAGGCGCGCCTGATGTGGATCATGCCGCTGGCGTTCTCGGTGATGTTCTTCATGTTCCCGTCCGGCCTGGTGCTGTACTGGCTGACCAACAACATCTTCTCGATCGCCCAGCAGTGGTTCATCAACAAGAAGATGGGCGTGCCGGAGTTCAAGACGCCGAGCTGACCGGGGAGGCGCGATGAACCCGCTGGCCTCGCGCAGCGCGCCGATCGCGGCGCTGGCGACGGCGGCCGGACGCGGCGCGGTCGGCATCGTGCGCGCGTCCGGGCCTGATCTGCGCGGACTGGCGCAGGCCTTGTGCGGCAGTGTGCCGCCGGCGCGCAGCGCGACGCTGTGCAGCTTGCGCGACGCCGCGGGCGCGGTGCTCGACCGCGGCCTGGTGCTGTATTTCCCGGCGCCGCATTCGTACACCGGCGAGGACGTGCTCGAGCTGCAGGTGCACGGCGGCGCCGCGCTGCTGCAGCTGCTGCTGGCGCGCGTGCTCGAGCTCGGCGCCGCCAGCGGCATGCGCCTGGCCGAGCCGGGCGAGTTCACCCAGCGCGCCTTTCTCAACGGCAAGCTCGACCTGGCGCAGGCCGAGGCGGTCGCCGACCTGATCGACGCCAGCACCGCCAGCGCGGTGCGCAGCGCCTCGCGCGCGCTGGCCGGCGAGCTGTCGGACGCGGTGCACGCGCTGGCCGCGCAGCTGCGCGAGTTGCGCGCGCTGGTCGAGGCGACGCTGGACTTCCCCGAAGAAGACATCGATTTCGTGCGCGCCGCGCAGGTCGACGCCAGGCTGGCCGGGCTCGACGCGCAGCTGGCTGCGCTGCAGCAGCGCACGCGCCAGGGCGCGCTGCTGCGCGACGGCATGCGCGTGGTGCTGGCCGGGCAGCCCAACGTCGGCAAGAGCTCGCTGCTCAACGCGCTGGCCGGCGCCGAGCTGGCCATCGTCACCGAGGTTGCGGGCACCACGCGTGACCGCATCAGCGAGCACATCCAGATCGACGGCGTGCCGCTGCACGTGATCGACACCGCGGGGCTGCGCGACAGCGCCGACCCGGTCGAGCGCATCGGCGTGCAGCGCAGCTGGGACGCGATCGCCGATGCCGACGCGGTGCTGTTCCTGCACGACCTGACGCGCCTGCAGCAGCCCGACTACGCGGCCGACGAGGCGCGCATCGCGCGCCGCCTGGCCGAGCATGCGCGGGTCGCGCCGCTGCATCTGTGGAACAAGGTCGACGCCTGCGCCGACGCGCCGGCGCGGCGCGACGCCTTCGCCGCGGCTCAGGGCTGGCGCGACGCCGGCGGACTGCTGCTGTCGGCGCGCGGCGGCAGCGGCC
>JAKAHP010000395.1 GCA_021825505.1 Pseudomonadota bacterium | reverse complement strand
CGGCTGCGCGGTTTTCGCATCTTGATCGCGAACGGATATGAACGACGATCCCCGCACGTGCGGCGCGCCGCAAGCTGGCGTCGCGTACGCATGGGAGGCATGCTTGCGTTTCGCCTCCGGATCTTCGCGCCATGACCGCTGCCCTCGCCCCGCTCTACGCCGACCATCTCGCCACCCTGACGGCGCGCGCCGATCTCGCGCTCGCCGCGTCGGGACGCGAGCACCTGGTGATCGCCGCCGGCATGCCGGCGTATTACTTCCTCGACGACCGGCCGGCCAACTTCGTCGCCAGCCCGCATTTCCTGCACTGGCTGCCGTTGCCCCGCGCGCCCGGCAGCTGGCTCGTCTACACCCCGGGGCAGCGGCCGCAGCTGATCTTCCTGCAGCCGCGCGACTACTGGCACGTGGTGCCCGAGGCGCCGTCCGGCGCCTGGGTCGAACAGTTCGACATCGTCACCATCCGCACGCCCGAGGAGGCGCGCGCCCAGCTGCCCGCCGACGCCGCGCGCTGTGCGGTGATCGGCCCCGCCGACACCGCGGGCGGCCTGCCCTGCGACAACCCGCCGGTGGTGCTCGACCGCCTGCACTGGGCGCGCGCGCTGAAGACCCCGTACGAAACCCTGCTGATGCGCGCCGCCAGCCGCATCGGCGCGCGCGCGCACCGTGCCGCCGAGGCCGCGTTCCGCGCCGGCGCCAGCGAGTTCGAGATCCATCTCGCCTACCTAGCCGCCAGCGGCCTGAGCGAAGCCGAGCTGCCCTACTCCAACATCATCGCGCTCGACCACCATGGCGCCGTGCTGCACTACACCGACTTCGTGCGCACGCGGCCCGACGCGCCGAAGAGTTTCCTGATCGACGCCGGCGGCCAGTACGCCGGCTACGCCAGCGACATCACCCGCACCCATGCCGCCGCCGGCCATGACGACTTCGCCGCACTGATCGCCAGCATGGAGACCGTGCAGCAGCACCTCTGCGACGGCGTGCGCGCGGGGCGGAGCTATCCCGAGCTGCATCTCGACGCCCATCGCCGGATCGCCGACGTGCTCGCCGAGCACGGTCTGATCCGCTGCAGTGCCGAGGCCGCCTTCGACCGCGGCATCACCCGCACCTTCTTCCCGCACGGACTGGGCCACCTGTTGGGCCTGCAGGTGCACGACATCGGCGGCCACCAGGCCGGCCCCGAAGGCGGCACGCTGAGCAAACCGGAAGGCCATCCCTATCTGCGCCTGACCCGCACGCTGCAACCGGGCATGGTGGTGACCATCGAACCGGGGCTGTACTTCATCGGCATGCTGCTCGACGAACTGCGCGCCACGCCTGCCGGCGCCGACGTCGACTGGAACCGCGTCGAGGCGTTCATGCCCTACGGCGGCATCCGCATCGAGGATGACGTGCAGTGCACCGCGGGCGCACCGCTCAATCTCACCCGCGAGGCGTTTGCGGCACTGGGCTGAATATTTCGTTGCCTTACCGAGGGCGAAGCCCGAGGGATCTGTCCTCGCAGGCGACTTCAGCACACCGTCTGGTTCCGACCCCCTGTCGGCGAGCGAGCCGCCCTGGCCACGGCCAAAGTGGCCAAAGCCATGACGCGCTGGTAGCGGCGCCACCCAGGCGCGAGCAGAGCCTGCGTACAGCTTCGCAGGTATCTCGGGGCAAAACCTGTACTCCGCGATGCGTTCCATCACTCGTCGTGCATGGCAATCGTGGCGTGTCTCGCTGAAGATCACAGGGATCCGCTTCAGTCTTCTCCATTACGTTTTCGTATGTTGAACGTGGCGTACGCGCGTTCTTTACTTCGGTCGCTGTGCTGCGTCGGGGAAGCATGGTTGGGGGGAAGCCGCATCGCATGGAAGGCCGCAAGAAAAACGGCAATCGCAGCAATCCGCGTCGCCTTCACTCGACGCGAAATACACATACGTTCATAGGGGAGAATCCGCTCATGCGCCATCGTGCCGCATTCAGCGCCGTGATGTTTTGTCTTTTGACCAGCCTCTGCGCGGTCGTCAGCGCTGCGGCGCAGGGTTCAAACCTGCTCGCACCAACGCCGATAGCAACAGTAGATCGTCCAAGCCCGGCCGCGCTGCCGGCGGACCTGGTTCCGGCGCTGGTCAAAACCCTCGCCCAGCGCCTGCCCAGCACCTGGCAGGCGACACGCAGCACGCACGGCGTACGCCTGGTGAACCCCGCTCAACGTCTGGCACTGCACCTCGATAAGACCGGAGCGCACCTGACTATCCGCCGCGATAGCACGGTTGCGCTGCAGCTCATTGGCTACAGTCAAGGCAATCGAGCCGTCGTGCTTGCATCGGGGACCTTGCCACAACTTGACGGTGTGCGCGCGGCGCTGGTCCGCGGCGCGGGCCTCACCGAGTGGTATGTGAACAGTCCGCTGGGTATTGAGCAGGGGTTTACTCTCGCCCGCCCCGCGCATTCGGTTGCCACGACGACACTGCGCTTCACATTGCACGGCATGCTCAAGGCCAAGCTACGCAACGACACGCTTAGGTTTCAGAACACGGCCGGCAAGACCATCCTGCGCTACGGCAGTCTTTACGCCTACGACGCCGATCATCACGCGCTGCCCGCGCACATGACCCTTGCCGACGATCACTTGGCGCTGATCGTCGATACCCGTCACGCACGTTATCCGGTCACAGTGGATCCGCTGTTCAGTACCACCATTGCGATTGGCGAT
Organism: Pseudomonadota bacterium; assembly: GCA_021825505.1. GTDB lineage: Bacteria > Pseudomonadota > Gammaproteobacteria > Burkholderiales > Burkholderiaceae_C > Thiomonas_A. The sequence goes on along the minus strand of JAKAHP010000395.1, from coordinate 75 downwards.
CCGGGAGGAACGGCCGGAGACAACTTTGGTTTCAGTGTCACGCTCTCGGCCGACGGGACCACCGCACTCATCGGA
>JAKAHP010000055.1 GCA_021825505.1 Pseudomonadota bacterium | reverse complement strand
CACGCAGGCCGCGCTGGGCGCGCTGCCGGCACAGCTCGACCGCGTCGAACGCGCGCTGCGCGCCGAGCTGCAGGGCGCGGTGCAGGGCTTGCGCGCCGAGCAGAGCGCGCAATGGGCGCAATGGCAGCAGCTGCTGCTGACCCAGCAGGGCGAGGCCGCGCGCACCCTCAACGAGCAGCTCGAGGCGCTGCGCGTGACGAGTGAGCGCAACCAGGCGGAGATGCGCGCCACGGTCGAGCAGCGGCTGCGCGAGCTGCAGGCCGACAACGAACGCAAACTCGAGCAGATGCGCGTGACCGTCGACGAGAAGCTGCACGCCACGCTCGAGCAGCGCCTGGGCGAAAGCTTCCGCCAGGTCGCCGAGCGCCTCGAGCTGGTGCACCGCGGCCTGGGCGAGATGCGCACGCTGGCGCAGGGCGTCGGCGACCTGCAGCGCGTGTTCTCCAACGTCAAGGTGCGCGGCGTGTTCGGCGAGATCCAGCTCGCCGCGCTGCTCGAACAGGTGTTCACGCCCGAGCAGTACGGCGCCAACGTCGAGACGGTGCCGGGCAGCGGCGCGCGCGTCGAGTTCGCGGTGCGCCTGCCCGGGCAGGACGACGGCCCGCTGTGGCTGCCGATCGACGCCAAGTTCCCGCGCGAGGACTACGAGCGCCTGCTCGACGCGCAGCAGCGCGCCGATCGCGAGGCCGCCGAGGCGGCGGCCAAGGCGCTCGAGCAGCGCCTGCGCGACGAGGCACGCACGATCCAGGCCAAATATCTGGCGGCGCCGTACACCGCCGACTTCGGCATCCTGTTCGTGCCCACCGAGGGGCTGTACGCCGAGGCGCTGCGACGCCCCGGCCTGGTCGAGGCGCTGCAGCGCGAACACCGCGTGATGCTGGCCGGCCCGACCACGCTGCTGGCGCTGCTGAGCAGCCTGCAAATGGGATTTCGCACGCTGGCGCTGCAGCAACGCTCGACCGAGGTCTGGCAGGTGCTCGGCGCGGTGAAGACAGAATTCGGCAAGTTCGGCGAAGTGCTCGCAAAAGTGCGCAAAAAGCTCGAAGAAGCCAATAACTCCATCGGCGCGGCGGAAATCCGCACGCGCGCGATGGGGCGACAACTGAAGTCCGTCGAAGCCCTGCCCGGCGACGCGGCGCAAGCCCTTCTGGGTTTGACCGAGATCGAAACAGGGTCGGACGACGAGGCCTAAATTGAACAATCCGGCGCCCGCGGGCGCCCATGGAGAAATACGGATGCAAGCGCAGGAAATCAGTCTGGACGTTCTCGCCGAGAAATACGCCAAGGGCAACGAGCGCACTTTCGCCGACATCGCCGCGCGCGTGGCGCGTGCGCTGGCGCAGGTCGAAGCCGACCCGGCGGCCTGGGAGGCACGTTTCCGCGAAGCGCTCGAGGCCGGGTTCGTGCCGGCCGGGCGCATCATGTCGGCCGCCGGCACGATGCTCGAGGCCACGCTGATCAACTGCTTCGTACAACCGGTCGGCGACGCCGTGTCTGAAGACCGCGACGGCAAGCCGGGCATCTACAAGGCGCTGGCCGAAGCCGCCGAGACGATGCGCCGCGGCGGCGGCGTCGGCTACGACTTCAGCCGCATCCGCCCGGCCGGAGCGCATGTCGGCAGCACGCAGAGCCGCGCCAGCGGGCCGCTGTCGTTCATGCGCGTGTTCGACGCGTCGTGCGAGACGGTCGAGTCGGCGGGCAGCCGGCGTGGCGCGCAAATGGGCGTGCTGCGCATCGACCACCCCGACATCGAGGCCTTCATCCACGCCAAGGACGGCGGCGCGTTCCGCAACTTCAACCTGTCGGTCGGGGTCAGCGACGCGTTCATGGCCGCGGTGCGCGACGACGACGAAATCGATCTGGTGCACGAGGCGCGTCCCGGCGACGACCAGATCGAGGCCGGCGCGCACCAGCGCGACGACGGCCAGTGGGTGTACCGGCGGGTCGCCGCGCGCGCGTTGTGGGAGCAGATCATGCATTGCACCTACGACCACGCCGAGCCGGGCATCCTGTTCCTCGACACCGCGAACCGCGAGAACAACCTGCATTACTGCGAGACCTTCGAGGCGACCAACCCCTGCGCCGAGGAGTTCCTGCCCGACTACGGCTGCTGCTGCCTGGGCTCGATCGATCTGACGCGCTTCGTGCGCGACCCCTTCGAGCCTGGCGCAAGCTTCGACCACGCGGCGTTCGCCGCGGTCGCGCGCGTCGCGGTGCGCATGCTCGACAACGTGCTCGACGCCACCTACTGGCCGCTGCCGCAGCAGTACGAGGAGGCGATGAACAAGCGCCGTGTCGGACTGGGCTTCCTCGGCCTGGGCGACACCTGCATCATGCTCGGGCTGCGCTACGACAGCGACGCCGGGCGCAGCTTCGCGGCCGGCGTGGCCGAGTCGATGCGCGATGCGTCGTACGCCGCATCGGTCGAACTGGCGCAGGAAAAGGGCGCGTTCAAGCTGTTCGACGCCGACGCCTACCTGGCCAGCGGCTTCGCGGCGCGCCTGCCCGAGGAACTGCGCGAGCGCATCGCGCGCCACGGCATCCGCAACTCGCACCTGCTGGCGATCGCGCCGACCGGCACCATCAGCCTGGCGTTCGCCGACAACGCCAGCAACGGCATCGAGCCGGCGTTCTCCTGGGTGTACACGCGGCGCAAGCGCATGGCCGACGACAGCAAGCGCGAATACGAGGTCGCCGACCACGCCTGGCGCCTGTACCGCGCGCGCGGCGGCGACGTCGACCAGCTGCCGCCGCAGTTCGTCACCGCGCTCGAGATGAGCGCGGGCGACCACATGCGCATGCTCGGCGCGGTGCAGCCCTACATCGACACCAGCATCAGCAAGACCGTCAACGTGCCGGCCGACTACCCGTTCGACGACTTCAAGGATCTGTACATGCTGGCCTGGGAAGCGGGCCTGAAGGGGCTGGCGACGTATCGTCCCAACGCGGTGCTCGGCGCCGTGCTGCAGACCACGCCGTCCCCGGCACCGGCCGCGGCGACGCCGCCGGCGGCGCCGACCGACGTCGACCCGCTGACGCGCCGCATCGAGGGCCGGCCGTCGGGCGACCTGCAGGCGGTGACGAGCAAGGTCAGCTACATGACCCCGGAAGGCGGCAAGACGGTCTATCTGTCGATATCCTTCGCCGAAGTCGAAGGTCGCATCGACGGTCGCGCGGTGCGCATCGAGCGCCCGATCGAGTTCTTCATGCCGGCCGGCCAACGCGACGAGGGCCAGCAGTGGATCGCGTCGAACATGCGCCTGCTGTCGCTGGTGGCGCGCTCGGGCGGTTCGGTGGCGAAGTCGCTGCTGAACATGCGCGAGGTGGTGTGGGACAAGGGCCCGGTGCGCTGCGGTGAAGTGGTCAAGTCCGACGGCACGCGCGCGCCGCGCTTCCATCAGTCCGAAGTCGCCGCGATCGCCTACGCGCTGCAGGAAATGCTCAAGCGCCGCGGTTTCCTGCGCGACGACGGGCGCGAGCAGACGCTCGAGCGCCTGGTGCAGCGCGCGCTGCTGCCCGAGGGGCTGCGCGTCGAGCTCGACGCGCTAGGCCCCGAACCCGACCTGCTGGCCAGCGGGCGCGTGTGCCCCGAATGCGGCGGCCCGTTCCTGCGCCGCGTCGACGGCTGCGACCGCTGCGACAACTGCGGCTACATCGGCAGCTGCGGTTGAGCATGAAGATTGAGATCGCCCAGATCGCCGGACGCGACGGCGACGTCGCCTACAACCTGGCGCGTGCGCAGCAGCACATCGCCGCGTGCGCGCCCGGCACCGACCTCGTCGTGTTTCCGGAGACCCACCTGACCGGTTTCCTCGACGCCGCGCAATGCGAGCAGCACGCGCAGCCGCTCGACGGCCCGGCGCTACGCACCATCACCGCCGCCGCGCGCGAGCGCGACGTCGCGGTGGTGATCGGGCTGGTCGAGCGCGACGGCGCGCGCTTCTACAACACGACCGTGCTGGTCACGCCCGACGGCGTCGCGCTCAGCTACCGCAAGACCCATCTGTGGGTCGCCGAGCGCAGCGCAGTGCTGCCCGGCGACCGCTACGCGACGGTGGCGTGGCGCGGGGTGCGCGTCGGCCTGCTGATCTGCTACGACATCGAGTTCCCGGAAGGCGCACGCGCGCTGGCCGAACTCGGCGCGCAGCTGCTGCTGGTGACCAACGGCAATATGGAGCCCTACGGTCCGGTGCATCGCACCGCGATCATGGCGCGCGCGCAGGAGAACCAGCTGTTCGCGGTGATGGCCAACCGCGTCGGCGCCGGTCCCGACGGCATGGTGTTCGCCGGCGGCAGCGCGGCGGTCGATCCGCTCGGGCGCATGCTGTTCGAGGCCGGCGGCGGCGAATGCCGGCACGCGCTCGAGCTCGACATGACCCAGTTCGACGCCGCGCGCTCGGTCTACGACTACCTGGCCGACCGCCGCCTGCGCGCGGCGGCTGAGCGGCTCGAGCACCCGGACGGGCGCCGCGAGCTGCTGATTCCGGCGCGCTGACGCGGCCCCGCCTCAGGCGGCCGCGCGCGGCGCGCAGGCGCGCACCGCGTCGGCCAGCCGCGCGATGCCCTGCTCGATCTGCTCGCGCGTGGCCGTGACGAAGGACAGGCGCAGCGTGCGCGGGTCGGCCGCTCCGGCGTGGAACGGCGCGCCGGGCACGAAGGCCACGCCACGCTCGACCGCATGCGGCAGCAGCGCGGTGGCGTCCATCCCGGCGGGCAGCCGCGCCCACAGGAACATGCCGCCGGCCGGGCGGTTCCACTGCACGTCGAGCCCGCGCATCTCGCGCGTCAGCGCATCGAGCATCGCGTCGCGCTGGCTGCGGTACAGCGCGCGTATGGTCGGCACATGGCGCTCCAGGAAGCCGTCGCGCAGCACTTCGGCGACCATGCGCTGGTTGAAGCTGGGCGTGTGCAGGTCGGCCGCTTGCTTGGCCTGCAGCAGCTTCGGGTACAGCGCTTTCGGCGCCACCAGGAAGCCCAGGCGCAGCCCCGGCGACAGCACCTTGGAGAACGAGCCGAGGTAGATGCACGACTCGGGGCGGCGCGAGCTCAGCGGCGCCGGCGGCGGCGCCTCGAACCACAGGTCGCCGTAGGGGTTGTCCTCGACCAGCGGCAGGCCGATCGAGTCCGCCGTGTCGATCAGCGCCACGCGCGCGGCCTCGCTCATCGTGCGCCCGGTCGGGTTCTGGAAATTGGGCAGCAGGTACATGAAGCGCGGCGCCTCGCCGCAGGCCGCGCACGCGCGCAGCGCCTGCAGGTCGACGCCGTCGTCGTCGCCGGCGATGGCGTCGAAATGCGGCTGCATCGGCGCGAACGCCTGCAGCGCGCCCAGATAGGTCGGGTTCTCGACCAGCACGCGGCTGCCCGGGTCGATCAGCACCTTGGCCACCAGGTCCAGCCCCTGCTGCGAGCCGGTGGTGATCAGCACCTGGGCCGGGTCGACCGGCCACGGCAGCATCGCCGCGACCTGTTCGCGCAGCAGCGCCAGGCCCTCGCTGGCGCCGTACTGCAGCGCCGCCGGGCCGTCGTCGCGCAGCACGCGCGCGCAGGCCTCGGCGAAGGCCTCGACCGGAAAGGTCTGCGGCGACGGCAGGCCGCCGGCGAAGCTGATGATGCCGGGGCGTTCGGTGATCTTCAGGATTTCGCGGATCACCGACGGGTTCATCGAATGCGCACGCTGCGCCAGGGTCCAACTCATTGCTACGCTCCTCGGTTTCGTGGGCGGCGCATCTTGGCGGCGCCGCGATTCCGCAAGCGTAACGCGCCGCGCACGCCGCGCACGCCGCGCACGCCGCGCGTCAGGCCGGCGCTTCGCTGGCCAGCAGCACGCCGAGCTCGCGCACCGCGTCGATGCAGCCCTGGCGCTGCGGCAACTGGCCGCGCTCGAGCTGCGCCAGCACCTGGCGCGCGATGCGCACGCGGGTGCGGCCGAACATGCACCAGGCGACATCGACCGCGTCGACCGCGCGGTGCAGGGCGTCGATCGGCGCCAGCATGCCCAGGCGCGCCAGCGCCAGCACGCGCTGCGCGTGGCCGAGTTCGCTCAGCGCGGCACGGCGCGCGGCGGGGGGAAGAGTGACTGAGCTCATCGTGGCGCCTCGGGTCAGGTTCAATGCATCAGGCGGCGCATCACCGCGCCGAGCGGACGTTCGGCGCAGCGCTGCAGGCCGGCACGCAGGCGCAGCGGCTTCAGCGCCATGCGCACCGCGAGCTCGACCGGATAGCCCTGGGCCAGCTGCGCGTGGAGATGCCGGCGGATCGCGTCGGCGTTGCCGCCCAGCGCACGCGCGGCATGGCGCAGCGCGATGTCGCTGTCGCTGCGGCGCAGCTCGGCGACGCGGCGCCAGATCGCCGCGACCACCTGCGCGCGCCCCAGCCCTTCGCGTTCGCGGTACTTGAGGAACTGGTGATAGAAGTGTTTGTAGTGACCGACCTCGTCGGTGCGTATGCGCGACGCCAGGTCGCGCAGCACAGGCTCGTCGGCCTGCGCGGCCAGCGCGCCCAGTGCCTGGTAATAGGTCGTGGTGCCGGTCTCGACGATGCAGCGTGCGACCAGTTCCTGGCCGCGCGTCGGCTCGAGTTCGTCGATCACGCACAGCTGCGCGTACTCGGCGAAGAAGCCGGCGTAGGCCGCGTCCCAGTCGAACTCGGTCCAGACATGCTGCAGATAGCGGCGCAGCGCGTGGCCGTGCTGCAGTTCCTCGGGCTCCCAGCGCTGCTGCAGCCAGGCGCCGAACTCGCCGTCGCCGGCGAAGTATTCGATCAGATTGCGTGTATAGGTGTCGCTGCCGCTTTCGATGAACGCGGCGCTGCACACGAGCAGGAAAAGGTCGTCACGCGGGCGCACACGTTCGACATCGATGCGCTCGTAGCCGATCTGGTCGATGCTCCAGCGTGAAGCTGTTACGGCGGTGGGTTCCATTAAATAGATGTTCCATGTGCTGGCTTAAGCGTCCCTGAGAGAATGTTTCTCGATTGTTGTGCGGTTCGTCCGCCGCTTTGCCACCCCTTGGCCACCCCTTGGCCACCCCTTGGCCACCCCTTGGCCACCCCTTGGCCACCCCTTGGTCCCCCTTGGCCGGCAGCGTGCCGTGCCCGGCGACAATCGTCCGATGGTAGGCGGGGCGTCGAGCGCTGGCCAGTCGGTGCACGATGGCAATGTTGGCGGCGTGGGCGTGTACCGGCGGCACGATTTTCGTGAAATCGTTCCTTGTCGGGTGGCTCAGCTGACACCAAACTGCAGCCGTGCCTTGGCTTTCGCGCAGGCCGATCCTGGGGAGTCAGCGATGCGCTGGAGAATCGTCAGCAGTTACAAGGTCTTGCCGAGATGCGTGCGCGTGCGTCGAAGCGCGTGGCGCAGCGGTGCCATGCATCGGGCACGGCGTACCTGGATCGTGCGCAACGCCGCTCAATGCGCGTACGACCTTTTGCAATGACACGTTCTTAACGTCTGTTCACGTGGGAAGCGTGCGCTTGCGGCTAGATTCCGGATCAAGGCGCGCCGCGATGGGCCGCGGCGCCAGTACCGGAGGGTGCGCGATGAACCGACTGACCGTGACGGCGGCCTTGCTCTTGTTCGGCGCCGCGTGGCACGCCGCGCATGCCGCGGCGCCGGCCGATGTGGCTGCCGGACGCACGCTGTTCGACGCCGATTGCGTGATGTGCCACCACGCGGACGGCAGTGGCGGAGTGCATTTCGGCCACGGCGTGGTCTCGGCCGATCTGCGCGCTCCGGGGCTGGAGCAGACCTACCGCGGTGACGATGCGCTGATCGTGCGTGCGATCCGGCACGGCCTCGACCAAAATGGACGGCCGCTGCACGCGCCGATGCCGCACTGGGCCGGAACGCTGAGCGTGGCGCAGGCCGACGACGTCGTCGCCTACCTGCACACACTGAAGCACACCCTGAAGCACACGCCTTGACGCAGCGGCCCGGGGGCCGCGCGCCCGGCGTGGCGCGCGGCTTGCGTCAGACGCGGCCGCGGTACTCGTGGGTGCGGGTGTCGATCTCGATCTTGTCGCCGATCGCGACGAAGATCGGCACCTGGATCTCGGCGCCGGTCGACAGCTTGGCCGGCTTCAGCACCTTGCCCGAGGTGTCGCCCTTGACGGCCGGCTCGGTGTAGATGATTTCGCGCACGATCGTGGTCGGCATTTCCACGGAAATCGCCTTGCCGTCGTAGAACACCACTTCGACCGGCATGCCGTCCTCGAGGTACTGCAGCACGTCGCCGAGGTTGTCCTTCTCGACTTCGTACTGGTTGTACTCGGTGTCCATGAACACGTACATCGGGTCGGCGAAGTAGGAGTAGGTGCACTCCTTGCGTTCGAGCATGATCGTGTCGATCTTGTCGTCGGCCTTGTAGACGACTTCGGTTCCGCCGTTGGTCAGCAAGTTCTTCAGCTTCATCTTCACGGTGGCGGCATTGCGGCCACCGCGGCTGTATTCGGCCTTCTGCACGACCATCGGATCCTTGCCGACCATGATCACGTTGCCGGCGCGGATTTCTTGAGCGATTTTCATGATTCCCGTTTAAGAGCTTTTGCCTGAAAAGTCAACCGCGCATTGTACAACGTGCCCTGCACAGACGGCACAGACGGCACAGACGGGGCGCGGCGTCTCACAGCGGCAGGGCATGGCCGCCCAGGTCGCGCAGCGCGCGCACCAGCTGTGTGGCCAGATCGGGCTGCTGCGCCAGTTGCGCGGCCCAGCGCTCGGCGTGACGCTGCAGGCGCGGCAGCTCGGCGACGAAATCGGCCCACACCGCATCGAGTTCGAGGCCGCCGTTCCACGCCTGCCACAGCGCGCCGACGGTCTCGGCCAGCTCGGCGTCGACCCCGGCCAGGTACAGATCGAGAAAGGCCTGCAGCTTGGCCAGGTGGGCGTCGTCGTGCTGCGGGTAGATGTGCCACAGCAGCGGCCGCGCCGCCCACTGCGCGCGCACGAAGGAATCCTCGCCGCGCACCACGCACAGGTCGGCGGCCCACAGCAGCTCGTCGAAGCGCTCCTGCGCGACGAAGGGCAGCGCGCACAGCGTCAGGCTGCCGCGCACGGTGGCCTGGCCCAGCAGCAACTCCATGTGCAACCAGGCGTTGATCGCGTCGCGCAGCGGTCCCGGGCAGATCCACAGCACGGTGGGGCGCGCCGCCGCGGCCAGCGCATCCAGCCAATCGTCCAGGCGCTCGCGCGCATAGCCGAACAGCAGCACGGTGACCGCGTGCTCGGGCGGCGGCGGCAGCCCGAGCGCGCGCAGCGCGATGCGCCGCGCCGCCGGCATCGCCTGCCAGGCGTCGCGGCGCGCCAGCAGCGAGGCCTCGCGCAACAGGCCGCCGGTGCCCTTGGTGAAGCCGGGGAAGAAGAACAGCTTGTTGATTCCGCCCGGTTGCGGCGACGGCCGCAGGTGCGCGCCCTCGACCCAGGGTTCGGCGCTGAGGTGCTCGAGGTTGACCCAGCGCACGCGCGCCGCGCCGCGCGCCTGGATGCGCTCGACGAACGGCGCCGCCAGGTGGCAGCCGAACAGCTCGACGACGACGTCGCCGGGTTCGAGCTGCAGCTGGCGCGCCCAGCCCAGCACCTGCACGCCGTCGACCAGCTGCTGCGCCACTCGAGGGTTGAGATGCGGGCAGATCGAACGAAAGGTGTTCAAATCGTCGACGAACAACCGCACATGACGGTCGTGCTCGCTCGCGAGCTGGCGCGCCAGCCGCCAGCCCACGCCGATGTCGCCGTAGTTGTCCACGACATGACAGAACAGATCCCAGGTTTCCCGTTGGCTCATCGGCAGGACGGCGCAGACGCCGCGGAGTCGGAGATGACGTTGTACGACCCGCATTGTCGCCGCTGCGCGCGTCTGGCCGAATTCCGCGATGCGGTGAAAACGGCGCACCCGCACTACGCGTGCCTGCCGGTGCCGTCGTTCGGGCCGCTTGACGCGCCGCTGCTGGTGGTCGGGCTGGCGCCCGGTCTGCACGGCGCCAACGCCAGCGCGCGCCCGTTCACCGGTGACGGCGCCGGCCCGCTGCTGTACGCGACCTTGACCGCGCTGGGGCTGGCGCAGCGCACGCCGCCGGTGGCGGCCAGCGACGCGCCGTCGAGCATCCGCGCCGACGACGGCATGCGCCTCGTCGGCTGTCGCATCACCAACGCTGTCAAGTGCCTGCCGCCGCAGAACAAGCCCACGCCGGACGAAGTGCGCCGCTGCAACGCCTATCTGCGCGCCGAGCTCGATGCGGCGTCGCGCGTGGTGCTGGCGCTGGGCCTGGTCGCGCACGGCGCGGTGCTGCGCGCGCTCGGGCTGAAGCAGTCGGCGGCGCGCTTCGCGCACGGCGCGCGCCATGCGCTGGGCGAGGTGGTGCTGTACGACAGCTACCACTGCAGTCGCTACAACCAGAACACCGGACGGCTCAGCGCGGCGATGCTGCACGAGGTGTTCGAGCGCGCCGCGCGCGAGGCGCGCGGCGCCCAGGCCTGACGCCGGAGCCCGATGCGATGAACGCCCCCGACGCCCCCGACACCCCCGACGCAGGCGCCGCCACCGACCCGGTGCGCGAGGCGCTGCTGCGCGAGGTCGCGGCGCTGCCGCATCTGCCGGGGGTGTATCGCTACTTCGCCGCCGACGGCACGCTGCTGTACGTCGGCAAGGCGCGCGACCTGCGCCGGCGTGTCTCGAGCTATTTCCAGAAGGATCACGGCGGCACGCGCATCGGCCACATGGTCGGGCGCATCGTGCGGCTGCAGACCACGGTGACGCGCTCCGAGGCCGAGGCGCTGCTGCTGGAAAACAACCTGATCAAGACCCAGCACCCGCGCTACAACATCCTGTTCCGCGACGACAAGTCCTACCCGTATCTGAAGCTGGGCACCGCGCACCCGTATCCGCGCATGGCGTATTTCCGCGGCGCCACCGACCGCCGCGACAGCTACTTCGGCCCCTATCCGTCGGCGTGGGCGGTGAAGGAAAGCATCGCGGTGCTGCAGAAGGTGTTCCTGCTGCGAACCTGCGAGGACACGGTGTTCGTCAACCGCACGCGACCGTGCCTGCTGCACCAGATCCATCGCTGCTCGGCGCCCTGCGTCGGCCGCATCAGCCAGACCGACTACGCCGCCGACGTCGACGCCGCTGCGCGCTTCCTGCGCGGCGAGCACGACGGCGTGCTGCGCGAGCTGCAGCAGCGCATGGAGCGCGCCGCCGAGGAGCTGCGTTTCGAGGAGGCGGCGCAGGTGCGCGACCAGATCGGCGCGCTGTCGCGGGTGCTGCAGCAGCAAAGCATGGAAGTCGGCGCCGAGCACGACGTCGACGTGCTCGCCGTCGAGCTGCAGGGGCGTCGCGCCTGCGTCAACCTGGCGATGGTGCGCGGCGGCCGCCACCTCGGTGACCGCGCCTATTTCCCCAGCCAGCTGCACGACGCCGAGCTGCCGGCCGACGCCGAGCAGGCGCGCCAGGCCGTGCTCGACGCCTTCGTCGCCCAGCATTACCTGGAGCTGCCGCTGCCGCCGGTGCTGCTGTGCGCGACGCCGATCGACGCCGAGCTGCTCGGCGCGCTGCAGGAGCATGCCGGGGCGCGCTGCCAGCTGGTCGCGGCGCCGCGCGGCACCCGCCGTCGCTGGCTCGAGATGGCGCAGCAGGGCGCGCGTCTGGCGCTGGCGCGGCTGCTCGCCGACGAAGGCGCGCAGCAGCAGCGCACGCGCGCGCTGATCGACGCGCTGGGCCTGGACGTGGCCGACGCCGACGCGTTCAGCGTCGAGTGCTTCGACGTCAGCCACACCGCCGGCGAGGCCACGCAGGCCTCGTGCGTGGTGTTCCAGCACCATGCGATGCAGCCGTCGCGCTACCGGCGCTACGGCATCGACGGCATCACGCCGGGCGACGACTATGCGGCGATGCGCCAGGTGCTGACGCGCCGCTACAGCCGCGTCGCCGACGCCGCCGCCGGACTGCCCGACGTCGTGCTGATCGACGGCGGGCGCGGCCAGGTCGCGGTCGCGCGCGAGGTGTTCGACGAGCTCGGCCTCGACGTCGCACGGCTGGTCGGCGTCGAGAAGGGCGAGGGGCGCAAGGTCGGACTCGAGGAGCTGGTATTCGCCGACGGCCGTCCCAAGCTGGCGCTGCCGGCTGATTCGGCGGCGCTGCTGCTGGTGGCGCAGATCCGCGACGAGGCGCACCGTTTCGCGATCACCGGCATGCGCGCCAAGCGGGCCCGCGCGCGCACCGGAGGCTCGCGGCTGGAGGACATTGCGGGCATCGGGCCGAAGCGGCGTGCGCGGCTCCTGGCGCGCTTCGGCGGGCTGCGCGGGGTCGAAGCGGCCAGCGTCGACGACCTGATGACCGTCGACGGCATTTCGCGCGAGCTCGCGCAGTCGATTTTTGCTGCGCTGCACTGACCGCGGCGATGGAATAATGCAGCGACCATGACCGTGCCGACCCTCCTGACCTGGCTGCGCGTTGCGGCGATCCCGCTGATGCTCGGCATCTATGCGCTGCCGGGCGCCTGGCTGGGGATGCCCGAACGCAACCTCGCCGCCACCGCGTTGTTCATGCTCAGCGCGCTGACCGACTGGTTCGACGGCTTCCTGGCGCGGCGCTGGAACCAGACCTCGGCGTTCGGCGCCTTCCTCGACCCGGTGGCCGACAAGCTGATGGTGTCGGCGGC
>JAKAHP010000394.1 GCA_021825505.1 Pseudomonadota bacterium | reverse complement strand
ATGAAGGACCTGAACCGGCGCACTCGCAACAAGATGAGCGTCGTGAAGGAAGGCATGCAGGTGCGCGACGTCATCATCCAGGAAGGCGTGCCGAGCATCGAGCGCCTGCAGGAGGCGGTGTGCGAACCGGTGGTCTACATGATGGACCGCTACGTCGTCGGCGGCTTCTACCGGGTGCACGCCGACCGCGGCCCGGCCGAGAACTTGAACTCGCCCGGCATGCATTTCGTGCCGCTGGCGTTCGACGAACAGTTCAACGTCACCGACCCCGACGCCAAGCCCGGCACCAGCGGGCCCAACCGCTTCTACATGTACGGCGTGATCGCGCGGCTGGCGCTGGTCGCGGCCAGCTACGAGCTCGAAGTCACCGACCCTGAAGCCGAGGCCGGCTGAGCAACCTGGCGATGGACGAACTGCACGAGTTGTACCTGCCGTGTCCGCGCGGGCTCGAGGAGGCGCTGGCCGCCGAGCTCGCCGAGCTCGACACGCCGACGCTGCGCATCGCTGCGCCCAGCGCCAGCGGCGTGTCGGCGCGCGGCACGCTGGACGACGTGATGCGCCTGAACCTGCACAGCCGCATCGCTTCGCGCGTGCTGCTGCGCATCGGGCGCGGCAGCGTGGTCGAGGCCGACGACGTCTACCGGCTCGCGGCGCGACTGCGCTGGGAACGCTGGTTCGACGCGCGGAGCACGATGCGCGTGGACATCAGCGCCGAGCGCAGCACGCTCGAGAGCCTGCATTTCGCTGCGTTGCGCGCGAAGGACGGCATCTGCGACCACTTCCGCAGCCTCGGCCAGCCGCGCCCCGACGTCGACCGCGAGCAGCCGGACGTGCGCGTGCACCTGCACCTGAACGCCGACAGCGCGCTGCTCTACCTCGACACCTCGGGCGAAGCGCTGTTCAAGCGCGGCTGGCGTGCGCAGCACGGCGAGGCGCCGTTGAAGGAGAACCTCGCCGCCGGCCTGTTGCGGCTGGCCGGCTGGACCCCGGACGCGGTGTTGTTCGACCCGCTGTGCGGCGCCGGCACGCTGGCGATCGAGGCGGCGCAGATCGCCTGCCGGGTCGCGCCGGGCGCGACGCGCGCGTTCGGCTTCGAGCGGCTGCGCGGTTTCGATGCGCGTCGCTGGCAGCAGCTGCGCGCCGAAGCGGCGGCGCAGCGGCGCGCTGCGCCGGCGCCGCTGTTCGCCGCCGACATCGATCCGCGCATGGTGCAGCTGACGCGCGACAACGCGCAGCGCGCCGGTGTGCTCGACGCGCTGCAGCTGCGCCAGGGCGATGTGATGGACGCGCAGCCGCCGCTGGCGCTGGCGCCGGAGCAGCGCGGCTTCCTGGTGAGCAATCCGCCCTACGCCGAACGCATCGTCGCCAAGGGCAGCGAGGCCGATGATTTCCTGCCGCGCCTGGGCGATGTGCTCAAGCAGCGGTTCGCCGGCTGGAACGCCGCGCTGCTGCTCGCCGACCTGCACGCCGAACGCGCGCTGCGCCTGAAGCCGGCGAGGCGCCACGTGGTCTACAACGGCGCCATCGAATGCCGCCTGTTCACTTTCGCGCTGGTCGCGGGGCGGCCGCCGCGCAAGGTCGGCTGAACGCCACTTCGGAGCGGCCGTGCGCCGCGCTGGTTGGTGAGCCCTCCTCGCCGCGCTCAGGTGTGCCCCCCGGCGCCGCGCTCAGGGGTGCTGCAGCGCGGCGCCGATCACCGCGGCGCCGTAGTGGCGCGCCAGCTGGGTGGTGAAGCGGTCGAAGTCGATGTGCGCGCTCGCGTCGGCGCGATCGGACACCGAGCGCACCGCGGCGAAGGGCACGCGGTAGTCGGCGCAGACCTGCGCCACCGCGGCGGTTTCCATGTCGACGGCGAGCGCGTCGGGAAGCAGCGCGCGCAGCTCGTGCGCCTGCTGCGGACCGTTGACGAAGCGGTCGCCGCTGAGCAGCAGGCCGCGGTGCACGCGCGGGCGCTCGATGCCCAGCGCGCCGAGCCGGGCGCGCCCGGCCTCGTCGGCCAGCAGCGCGTCGATCGCCGCTTCGGCGCCGCGCTGCAGCCGCGCGCTCCAGCTGGCGTCGGTGGCGAAGCGGCTGCGCCCGCTCAGCGGCACCTCGAAGCGCGGGAACAGCGGCGAGGCGTCGAGATCGTGCTGCAGCAACTGTTCCGCGACGACGATGTCGCCGATCGCGACGCCCTCGCCAAGGCCACCGGCGGTGCCGGTGAACAGAACCACCTCGCAACCGAACTCGGCGATCAGGCTGGTCGCGCTGGTCGCCGCGGCGACCTTGCCGATGCCCGACAGCACGAGCACGACGTCGTGGCCGAACAGGCGGCCGCGGTGGTAGCTGCGCTGCCCGTGCAGTTGCAGCGGACGCGGCTTGAACAGTTTCTGCAGCAGCAGCTGCTGCTCGGCCTGCAGCGCGCTGAGGATGCCGATGCGGGGTGTCGGATTCATCTCGATTCGGGGGTGAGGGCGTCGGTGAACAGCGCGTCGGCGCCGGCGGCGCGCCACTGCGCGGCAGCGCTCGCATCGTCGACCGTGTACAGCCGCGCGCGCAGTCCCTGCGCGCGCAGCGCGGCGATCGCGGCCGGCTGCGCGCGCGCCGCGCACAGATGGATGCCTTCGAGGCGCAGCGCCTGCGCGGCCTCGCGCCAGTAGGCGGGAAGCTCGGTGCACAGCCAGGCGCGCGGCAGCTGCGGCGCGGCGATCGCCGCGGCCTGCAGCGCCGGCAGCGAGAACGACGACAGCAGCGGCGGCTGCGGCGAGTTCGCCCACAGGCGTGCCGCGGCC
>JAKAHP010000054.1 GCA_021825505.1 Pseudomonadota bacterium | reverse complement strand
GCGGCTGGCGCGCGAACTCGGCCTCGACGACGACCTGGTCGGACTCTCGTCGCTGGCGTCGGGCGAGCTCGAGGCGAAGGACTGCATGCGTGGCGTTGCCGATTCGACGCTGCAGGTGATCACCGCCGGTGCGGTGCCGCCCAACCCGCTCGAGCTGCTGCTGTCGCAGCGCTTCCAGGAAACGATCGCCGCGCTGTCGCGCGAGTTCGACCTCGTCATCCTCGATTCGCCGCCGGTGCACCTGGTCAGCGACGCGATCATCCTGTCGACCCTCGCCACCGGCGTCGTGTTCGTGATGAAGGCGAACTCGACCCCGTATCAGGTCGCGCAGCGCTGTCTGCGCGCGCTGCAAGGCGCCAAGGCGACATTGTTCGGCGTAGTGCTCAACCAGCTTGATTTCAAGAAAGCAGAATCGCATTACGGCGACTATTCTGGATACGGTTCCTATGGCAAGGATGCCGCGGGCTACTACATGAAGGAGTCGAGCTGACCCCGCACGGGGTCCGAGGTCGACCGGGCGGGGGGATCATGATCGACCTGCACTGCCATTTGCTGCCGGGCATCGACGACGGTGCCACCGACCTGGACGACGCGCTGGCGCTGGCGCGGCTGGCGGTGGCCGACGGCATCGAGCTGGCGGTGGTCACGCCGCACGTGCATCTGGAGCGCTACCCCAACGAGCGCGCCAGCGTGGTCGAGGCGGCCGCGCGCTTCGCCGGCGAGCTCGAGCGCGCCGGCATCGCGCTGCGCGTGCGCGCCGCCGGCGAGGTGCGCATCGGCCCGGAAATGGTCGAAATGCTCGAGCGCGACCAGATCCCCTTCCTCGGCGAGCTCGGCGGCTACCGCGTCGTGCTGCTCGAGTTTCCGCACGGTGGTCTGCCGGTCGGCGCCGAGCGCTTCGTGCGCTGGCTGATTGCGCAGAAGATCCGCCCGCTGATCGCGCACCCGGAGCGCAACCGCGAACTGATGCGCGATATTTCGCGCATTCGTCCCTATCTCGACATGGGCTGCCTGCTGCAGGTCACCGCGGGCTCGCTGCTCGGGCAGTTCGGTGCCGGCGCGCAAGCCGCGGCCGAGGCCTGGCTGGCCGATGACCGCATCTTCGCGCTGGCCACCGATGCGCATGACCTGCAGCACCGTGTGCCCAATCTGGGGGTGGCGCGCGCGCTGCTCGAGTCGCGCGGTCAGCGCGATCTGGCGGCACGGCTGACGCGCGGCAACCCGGCGCGTTTGCTCGGGCTGGCCGAGGCGGCGTGATGCGCAGGGTCGGGCTGCGGCTGCTGCTCAGCGTGCTGCTGCTGGGCCTGGCCTGGCTCGCCGGCCGTCAGGCGCTGGGCAATTATCTGGCGCTGGCGCCGCTCGCGTATCTGCACGACGCGCAGTTGCCCGGGGCGAAGCCGGTGCGCGCCGACCTCGACGCCGCGGTGGCGCAGCTGCGGCGCGCCGGCGCGGTCGATCCGGGCGATCCCGACGTCGCCGCCGGGCTCGGCCAGGCGCGATTGCTGCTGGCGGCGCAGACCACGGGCGCGCCGCGCCTGGCGCTGCTCGACGCCGCGCTGCGCGACTACCGGCGCGCTACCGCGCTGCGCCCGAACTCGCCGTATCTGTGGGCGGCGCTGATGTCGACGCTGTATTTGCGCGCCAGGTCGCAGCCGCTGAGTCCCTCGCAGGGCGCGGAGCTGGCGCAGGCGCTGCGGCGCGCGGTGCGTTTGGGGCCGTGGGAGCCCGACGTACTGCTCGAGGTGATCAGCGTCGGCCCGGCCGCGTACGCCGTGCTCGACGCGCGCGCGCGCGCCGCGTTGCAGCTTGCGGCGCAACATGCGCTGGCCCTGCAATTGCAGGATGGTTGACGCCGAGTCGGTTCGGCGCGACGCTTGATTTGTCCGGATCAAGCTTTTCGGATAATATGAAATCAGGGGCTTCGTCATTGCCCCAATAGTTTCCGGCCTGCGCGTGGCCCGATCGCGCCATATCCAGGAGCCCAACGATGCGCATCTCCACTCTTTCGAAAGCGCTTGCCGCCGCCGCGCTGTGCGCGCCGCTGTCCGCGTTCGCCTTGCTCGCGGTGCCGACCGGCCCGGTGTGCCTGGCCGGCAACGCCGTGCACGCCGACAAGACCATTGCGCGTGACCTGGCCAACGTCGCCGATTACCAGGGCCCGCAGGCGCTGCCTGCGGCCGTCGCGCGTCTGATCCGCGCCGGGCAGAATCCGGCGGCGGTGGTGCAGACTGCGGTGGCCTACGGGGGCAACCCGAAAGCCATCGTCGACGCGGCGATGGCCACCGGTGTGCCGCAGAACTTCACCGTGCTGCGCGTCGCCGCGATTGCCTGCGGCGCCGACCCGACGCTGCTGACCCCGCCTGCGGGATTCGGCGGCTTCGGCGGCTTTCCCGGCGTGACCCCGGTGCCGCAGAGCCTGGGCGGCGATCCGGTCAGCCCGAGCTGACTCGCGTCTGAGCGTCTGAATGCGCCGCTGCTGCGGCGCTTCCCGGCCGCTGCCTGTCCTTGAGCGCGCGGCCCAGCCCGCCTCGCCCCTTGCGCACGCGTCGTCTCCTCTCCCTCGCGTTGGTCGTCGCGCTGCTCAGCGCGGCTGCGGCGACCGCTTCGGTCTCGGTGCGTTTCACCCCGGGCCTGTTCGCCTTTGTGCACAAACATTGGGGGTCGGACGGCGTCGACCGCGTGAAATCCTGGCGCGCCTTCCTCCTCAAGCACGGCGCGGTGCTCGCCGCGGCGCCGGCCCCGGGCGTCGCCGCCGCTTCGGCGTCGGTGCGGCCGACCCCGGCCGGATCAGCGTCGCGCGCGCCAGCGCACCCGTCCGGCGCCGCGTCGCACCCGGCGGCGGCGTCGCGCGCCAAGGCAGCGAAGCCGCCAGCGCCGCCAGCGCCCGACGGCGCCGCGATCATGGCGCTGTTGCGTGCGACCAATGCGTTCTGGAACGACATCCCATACCAGGAAGACGACGCCACCTGGGGCGACGCCAACTACATGCCCTCGCCGGTGGAGACGCTGGGCGCCGACAACGCCGACTGCAAGGCCTACGCGATCGCCAAGTACTTCACCTTGAAGGATCTGGGCGTTCCGGTCGACCGCATGCGGCTGACCTACGTCACCGTCACCGGAGTCGACGAGCCGCACATGGTGCTGGCGTATTACCCGACGCCCGACGCCGATCCCTACATCCTCGACAACCTGCAGCCCGGCATCGATCGGGCGTCCGAGCGCACCGATCTGGTGCCGGTATACAGCTTCAACGACGACGACCTGTGGGCGGTCGGCGTCAGTGGTCCGGTCGGCAATTCGAGCCAGATCCGCGTCTGGCGCGACTTGCAGCAGCGCATGGCGCGTGAAAACCAATACTGAATCAAACGGGGGCGGCATGACACTCTTCCAACGCATCTTCATCGTGGTCTCGCTGCTGTTCGCGTTGCTGCTGGCCAGCCTCGAGGCGAGCTACGTGCGCGCCTCGCGCCACTACCTGCAGGAGCAGCTGACCTCGCACGCGCAGGACGTCGCCACCTCGCTCGGCCTGGTGCTGCCGCTGTCGATGGCCGGCAACGACCACGTGCGCATGGAAACGACGGTCGACGCGGTGTTCGAGCGCGGCTACTACCGAGCCATCCGCATCGTCGGCACCGACGGCCGCACGCTTCTGCTGCGCCAGCTGCCCGCGGCGCCGCCGTCGGTGCCGGCCTGGTTCGCGCGTGCGGTGCCGCTGGACGCACCCAGCGCGCAGTCGTTGATCACCGGCGGCTGGCGCCAGCTGGGTCGAGTCATCGTGACCAGCTCGCCGAACTTCGCCTACGCCCAGCTGTGGAACACGACGCGCGACGCGACCGCGCTGCTGCTCGTGTTCTATGGCGTCGCGCTGGCGCTGCTGGGCGCCTTCCTGCGCACCATCCTGCGTCCGCTGCGTGAAATCGAGGCGGTCGCCGAGGACATCGGCGAGCGCCGCTTCACCACGGTGCAGCAACTGCCCGGCGCGCGCGAGCTGCGCCGCGTGGTGCAGGCCATCAACCAGCTGTCGGGCAAGATCCGCGACGCGATCGGCCTGGAGATCGCCGCGGCCGAGCGCTACCGCGTCGAGGCCTACCGCGACGCGCTGACCGGCTTCGACAACCGGCGCAGCTTCCAGCATCAGCTCGAGCACAGCCTGCAGACGCATGGCGGGCAGTCGGCGGTGCTCTACATGGTGCAGCTCGAGGGACTGGACGCGCTCAACGCGGCGCAGGGCTTCGCCGCCGGCGACGCGCTGGTGCGCGCGCTGGCCGACGCGCTGCGCGGGCTCGACCCCGGTGCGCAGCCGCTGCACGCACGCCTGGGCGGGTCGACTTTCGCGCTGCTGGGCTGGCAGGTCGAGTTCGACGGCGCGCGCCGCTTCGGCCAGCAGCTCGACCAGACCGTCGCCGCAGTGATCGAGCGCAGCGGCGCGGCCGGCGTCAGCCACGGCGTCGGTGCGGTGTTCGTGCCGCACAGTGCCGACGGCGTCTCGGCGCTGCTGGGCGAGGCCGATGCCGGCGTGCGGCAGGCGCTGGCGCAGACCGGCAGCCAGCACCTGGTGCTGGTGCAGCACGATCCGGCCGCGCTCGACACCGCAGGCGCGGGCAAGTGGCGCGACTTCATCGGTGGCGCTCTCAGCGCGGGCGACATCGCACTGTGGCAGCAGCCGGTGTTTGCGTTCGGCGACGGCGAGCCGCGCGTGCTGCAGCACGAAATCACCGGCTCATTGATCGACGCCACCGGCGAACCGGTGCCGGCGGCGCGCTTCATCCCGATGGCGCTGCGCTTCGGGCTCATGCCGGCGCTCGACGGCGCCTTCCTCGACGCGATCTTCCGCCATTACGGTTCGGACGGCGCGGCGACGACGCAGATCGCGGTCAATCTGTCGATGCAATCGGTGCACGACGCGGCGCTGGTCGAGCGCCTGCTCGGCCAGTTGCGCGCGCATCCGGAGCTGGCGCGCCGCATGGTGTTCGAGATCTCCGAATTCGGTCTCGCGCACGACCTGGCGCGCGCCGCCGAAGTCGTGGCGCAGCTGCGCGCGGCCGGCAGCGGCTTCGCGGTCGACAACTTCGGCTTCCACGCCTCGGCCTTTCAGTACCTGCAGCAGCTGCGCCCGGACTACATCAAGCTGGCGTCGTCGTACCTGCAGGATCTGGAAACGCACGCCGAGAACCAGTTCTTCATCGCCTCGGTGGTGCGCGTGGCGCGCCCGCTCGACATCCTGACGCTGGCCTGCGGGGTCGAGTCCGAGTCGCGCCTGGCGCTGTTGCGCAATCTCGGCGTCAGCGGCTACCAGGGTTACGCCGGAGCCCGGCCGCAGCGCCTGAGCTGAAGCGCGCGCCGCGTGCCGGAGCCGCCAGCGGCTGCGGCGCTCAATCGGCGCGGCGCTGCAGCAGCATCGCGTCGCCGTAGCTGAAGAAGCGGTAGCGTCGCTCGACCGCGTGGCGGTACGCGGCCTGCACCTGCGCCAGCCCGGAGAACGCCGCGACCAGCATCAGCAATGTCGAGCGCGGCAGGTGGAAATTGGTCACCAGCAGGTCGATCCACTGGAAACGGTGTCCCGGCGTGATGAAGATCGAGGTCTCGCCGCGCACCGCGCCGGCGATCGCGTCGAGCCGGCAGCGCTGCGCCGCGGTCTCCAGCGAGCGCACGGTGGTGGTGCCGACCGCGACCACGCGACCGCCGGCGGCGCGCGTGCGCGCGATCGCGTGCAGCGTCGCCTCAGGCACTTCGAAGCGCTCGCTGTGCATGCGGTGCGCGGCGACGTCGTCGCCCTTGACCGGCTGGAAGGTGCCGGCGCCGACGTGCAGCGTGACTTCGGCGCGCTGCACGCCGCGCGCGGCCAGCGCCGCCAGCAGCGCTTCGTCGAAATGCAGCGACGCGGTCGGTGCGGCCACCGAGCCGGGCACGCGCGCGAATACGGTCTGGTAGCGCCGCGCGTCGTCGGCGTCGTCGGCATGGTGGATGTAGGGCGGCAGCGGCACGTGGCCGTGGCGCTCCATCAGCGCGTACGGCTCGCCGCTGAAGCGCAGCCTGAACAGCGCGCCGTCGGCGTCGGGCCAGCGACCGCGCAGTTCCGCCTCGAAGCCGCCTTCCATGCGCAGCAGCGTGCCGGCAGCCGGCTTGCGGCTGGCGCGCAGATGCGCGACCACGTCGCCGTCGTCGAGCACGCGCTCGACCAGCAGCTCGACCGCGCCGCCCGAGGGCTTGGCGCCGAACAGCCGCGCCTTGATCACGCGCGTGTCGTTGAACACGAGCAGGTCGCCGGCACGCAGCAGCTCGGGCAGCTCGGCGAACACGCGGTCGACCAGCGCCGTGGCGCGCGCGTCGAGCAGGCGGCTGGCGCTGCGCTCGGGCGCCGGGTGCTGCGCGATCAGTTCGGGGGGGAGGGCAAAATCGAAATCGGCCAGGGACAGCGCGGGCATCGGGCTCTTGATGGGGGCGGACAAGACAGGCGCCCCAGCGTCGCCGCGCGCCCCCGCCGAGGGGGCGACGCGGGGCCGGGGCGGCGCCCGGCCCCGTACGCGATCAGTTCAGCGGAACCGCCTGCGCCGAGGTGTTGGAGCTGTCCGGATAGTACACGTCGGTACGCCGGTTCTCCGCCCACGCGGCCTGCGACGAGCCCTGGGCGCGCGGATGCTCCTTGCCGTAGCTGACCGCTTCCATGCGCGACGCCGCGATGCCCATCTTCTCCAGGGCCTTCATCACGACCTCGGCCCGCTTCTGGCCCAGCGCCAGGTTGTACTCGCGGCTGCCGCGCGCGTCGCAATTGCCCTGCAGCACCGCGTGCGCCTGCGGATGCGCCTGCATGTACTTGAAGTGGGCGAGGATGTGCGCCTGGTTGTCGCGGTACTTCGGCAGGATCACGTAGCGGTCGTACGGGAAGTACACGCTGCCCAGCGGCGGCGGCGGCAGTTCGCAGGCCTTGATGCGCGCGGCGATCACCTGCACCGCGTCGTCGAAGGCCTTGGCGCTGTTGGCCGGGTACTCGTGGGCGGTGCCGCCGGCGATCGCCATCGCGTTGAGCACCGCGTAGGCTGCCGGGTTGGCGCGCTCGTCGACGCCGGCGCCCATGCCGACGATGAAGGTGCGGATGCCCTGCTGGCGCAGCGCCTGGATGCGCTCGATGGTGTCGATGAGTGCCTGGTCGTTGGTGCTGGCCAGATCGATCTGCCCGGGCACCATGCCCGACGGCAGGTTGTTGCCTTCGTCGAGGATGCCGTGCGCGGCGTCGCCGGCGACGCCGTAGAAACCGGCGTGGATCGCGTAGCCCTGGCCGGCCGCGCTACCCAGCGGCGGCCAGTAGTCGCCCGACAGGTCCTCGGTCGGCAGCCCGTCGGTGACGACGATCAGCTCGCGCCCCGGGCAGTCACCGAACGGGCCCTTGCCGAACAGCTCGCCCGCGCCCTTGACCAGCCCGGCCAGCGGCGACTGCACCGCCATCGCCTTGATCTCGCCGGTGCGGCTGTTGCCGGGATCGTTGGTCTCCGGCGCCAGCGCCGCGAGGAACGGTGCCAGGGTCTGCGTGGCGTCGGCGTCGCCCGCGGTCATCGGCACCGCGGTGGCGGCGGTGTCGGGCGCGGCGTTGACGACGTAGCCGAAGCCGCGCTGCACGAACAGCGCGCGCGGCGAATAGGGGATGTAGCCCGAGTTGGTCGGCGTCATCGACATCGCGAACCCGACCGGGACCGAGCGCTCGTAGCCGAGCTTGACCTTGTTCTTGTTGTAGTCCTGGATCTTGAAGTTCGGCGGGTAGGGGGTCGGCGGGATGGTCTTGCCGTAGTTCTCGATCACCGCCGGAATTCCGGGGCGGTGGAACATCACGTCGTTGACGTCCTTGTCGTCGCTGCTGGTGCCGATCTCGACGTAGCGGCTGGTGTCGAGCAGCTGCGCGTCGTTCTTGCCGTAGCTCAGCGCGATCGCGCGGCAGTTCGCCGCGACCGTCTTGCCCGTGCTCTGCGCCTGGAACTGGTAGCAGGGATTGGTGACGTAGCGCTTGCCGCTCACCGGCTGGTTGGTGAAGACGAAACCCTTCGCGTCGGGCGGCAGGTAATAGACCCAGCTGTCGTAGGCGCCGTCGTCGTCACCCTTGTACGCGGCCAGCGCGAAGTCGATCGAGTCCAGGTAGCCGCGCAGCACCGCGGCGATGCCGGCCTTGGCGATGTTCAGGCGGCTGGCGGCGTTGTCGTACAGGCCGCCGTTGCGCACCACGGTGTAGGGCGCGCTGCCGTTGCTGCCGGCGTCCAGCGGCGGCGTGAAGCCGTCGGGCACCTTGTAGGTCTGGGGCGAGCTGCTCGAGTACAGGCTGGCGCGGTCGGCCGGCAGCTGCCCCGAGCCGGTCATGATCGCGCCGGTCAGGTCACCGTCCATCGATTCGGAGTTGCCGATCGCGATCACCACCTGCGGGCGGTTCGACGGTGCGTCGGCGGCCGCGGCGGCGGGTGCCGCCAACGCGGCGAGCAGAGCCGGCGCAGCCAGCGCCGCCAACGACGAGCGGATATGCGTTTTCATGTTGTTATGTCCTGGTCGGTGCCGCGGCGCGGCGCGGGCGTGGTTCCCCCCGGATGGCGGCCGAGCGCACGGCCGCGACCCATCATAAGCCAGGAATTTTTCGTCTAATACCCCGTATCGTGGGTTTTCGATGCAAACCCACGAAAACGGGGGGGCGCGTCAGTTGATGCGCATCCAGGTGGTTTTCAGCTCGGTGTATTTGTCGAACGCGTGCAGCGACTTGTCGCGGCCGTTGCCCGACTGCTTGACGCCGCCGAACGGCACCGTGATGTCGTCCTCGTCGTACTGGTTCACGTGCACCGTGCCGGCATGCAGCGCGCGCGACACGCGCACCGCGCGGTCCAGGTTGGAGCTCCACACCCCCGCGTGCAGGCCGTAGGGGCTGTCGTTGGCGATCGCCACCGCTTCGGCCTCGGTCTTGAAGCGGATCACCGACAGCACCGGGCCGAAGATTTCCTCGCGCGCGATCTTCATGTCGTTGCGCACCCCGTCGAACACGGTCGGCGCGACGTACTGGCCGCCGGTGGACTCCAGGGCGCGGCAGCCGCCGGCCACGCAATGCGCGCCTTCGTCGATGCCGGCCTGGATGTAGCCCATCACGGTGTTGGTCTGGGTCTCGTCGACCAGCGCGCCCAGCGCGGTGCCGGGGTCGAGCGGATCGGCCGGCGCGTACGGCGGCGTCAGCTCGGCCAGGCGCTTGACGAAGGCGTCGGCGATGTCTTCCTGCACCAGCAGCCGCGACGGCGCGTTGCAGCTCTCGCCCTGGTTGTAGAACATGCTGCCGATCGCGGTCGCGGCGGCGCGGTCGAGATCGTCGAAGTCGGCGAACACGACGTTGGCGGACTTGCCGCCGAGCTCGTTGTAGACACGCTTGAGGTTGGAGCGGCTGGAGTACTCGAGCATGCGGCGCCCGGTGCGGGTCGAGCCGGTGAAGCCGATCGCGTCGACGTCCATGTGCAGCGCCAGCGCCTCGCCGGCCTCGTGCCCGAAGCCGGGCACGACGTTGAACACGCCTTCGGGCAATCCGGCCTCGAGCGCCAGCTCGGCCAGGCGCAGCGCGCTCAGCGGCGACTTCTCGGAGGGCTTGAGCACCACGCTGTTGCCGGCGGCCAGCGCCGGGCCCAGCTTCCACGACGCCATCAGCATCGGGTAGTTCCACGGCACGATCGCGCCGACCACGCCCATCGCCTCGCGCGTGATCAGTGCCAGCGCGCTGGACGGCGTCGGCGCGATCTCGTCGTAGATCTTGTCGACCGCTTCGCCATACCACTGGATGCAGCGCGCCGCGGCCGGCACGTCGGCGCTGAGCGCGTTCTTGATCGGCTTGCCCATGTCCAGCGTTTCCAGCAGCGCGAGCTCGTCGCGCGCGGCGCGGATGCGCTCGGCGAACGCGACCAGCACCTTCTTGCGCGCCGCCGGCGGCATGCCGGCCCAGCGACGGTCGGCGAACGCGGCGCGCGCCGACTGCACGGCGCGGTCGATGTCGGCCTGCTTGCCGCGCGCCACGCGCGCGATGACGCGGCCGTCGATCGGCGAAATGCAATCGAACAGGTCGCCGTCGGTGGCGTTGTAGCGGTGGCCGTCGATCAGCATGCGGCCGTCGATGCCGCGTGCAAGCAGGTCGGCCGCGCGCGCGTGCCACAGGCTTTGGGGGTTCGGAGCGTTCATGCGCAATTCTCCAGTGGTGGCTTGAGCCGGCTGCGCGCGCCTTCAGGCGTCGCGCAGCGTCATGATCGCGTAGTGCTTGCGCACCCGCGTGTGGTTTTCCCAGATGCCCTGGAA
The DNA here is from genome assembly GCA_021825505.1 of Pseudomonadota bacterium. Classification (GTDB taxonomy): domain Bacteria; phylum Pseudomonadota; class Gammaproteobacteria; order Burkholderiales; family Burkholderiaceae_C; genus Thiomonas_A. Next base: position 2,360 of record JAKAHP010000054.1, on the reverse strand, counting down.
GCCGCCGGGGACGACGAAGGCGTCGCCGGCGCGAAGTTGCACGCGCCGACCGTCGTCGCCGTGCAGCGTGACCTCACCTTCGAGCAGCACGCAGAACTCCTCCTCGTGCGGCGCGTAGCGCACGCGCCAGGCGCCGGGCTCGCCGGACCAGACGCCGGCGTTGAACTGGCCGCTGGCGTCGGTGTAGTGGTTCCACGCCAGTTGCCGCGGGTCGCCGCTGATCACGCGCGACGCATCGGGCGCGAACGCTTCGGGCTCGAGTTCGCGGTCGAAGGTGACGATATCAGACATCGGTCGAATTCGGGGGTGAAAAAAACCGGGCGGCAGTCGCCGCCCGGCCGGATCACGCGTCACGGTCGCCCGTGACGCGCATTGCACGATCAGAAGCTGACCGCGAGGCCAGCGGCGAGCACGTTGTTGCTCTTCTTGTACGAGCTGGTCGACACATTGACGAAGGTCGGCAGGTTCGAGCCGTCGTGGCGGTACTCGAGCTTGAGCTTGGTCGACTTCGAGATCTGATAGTCGGTTCCGAACGAAAGCTCGTAGCGGTTGGCGCCATTGCCGCTGCAGTTGGCACCGGTCGCGTCGCACGTTGCCAAGCTCGGGCCGAAGCCGTTGTTGGTGCCGTTCGCGAGATCCGAACCGTTGACACCACCGACCAGGCCGCCACCGTTGGCCGAATCGTTCAGGTAGTCGGCACGGGCGAAGCCGAGCAGGCGTGGCGTGAAGTTGTAGGTCAGTGTGCCCGACAGGCCCCACCACTTGGCATCGCCACCGTTGTAAGCGGCGCCGACCTGTTTGCCGTAGCCGACCTGGCCGTAATAGCCCCACGCAGCGTGGGTCATGTACGCGTCGAGCTCGAACATCTGCACCGACGAGTTGCCACCCGACACACCTGAAGCAGTCGCCACGGTGCTTGCGTTCGGCAGCTTGCCGATCATCGCCCAGGCACCGATGTCGGCGTTGTCGTAGGAGCTCGGCGTGTAGTCGACGCGGAATACCGCACCGGGCGCGCGGCCACCGCTCGGCACGGCATTCGCGGGCATGGTGTAGTAGTAGCGCGGCGAGTCCATATTGCCGACCAGCGCCTTCCATTCCCACGACCCGCGCGTCACGTCGACACCGGCGCCCGTGTAGTACGACAGCTCGGTGAAGTCGAACAGCAGGTTGTGGGTGACCGCATAGGTCTGGTTGTCGAACACGTACTCGTAGCCTTCCCAGTCCGGGATCTGGCCAGCGATCAGGCGGGTATTCTGGTCACCGTTGATCGGCATTGACACCGACGCCTCGTTGATGATCGAAGTTCCGTTGTAGATCGAGCCAGCGCCACGGTCGGGGACCAGGTTCAGAGTCCATTTCGTGCCGTCGCTCATCACCTTCTGGAACTGGATATTGGCCTGGCCGAAGCTCGAATTGTCGTAGTTGTAGATCGTCGATCCGCCGACCGAGCCGTTCGATCGGTTCAGGAACACGAACGACGAGCTCTGCAGATCCTGGTTGTAGACGTAGGCCGGTGCGATCATGCCGGTGACGGTCATGCCGTCCATGCCGGTGCGCTTGGCTGCGCCCTTCAGGCCGGTGATCTGCACCGCGTTGTGGTCGGCCTGGCTCGACGCGTCGTCGGCGGCGGCCGCGGCGCTGGCGACCTGGCTTTGCTGCGCCTTCAACGCGCTGTCCTGCGCCTGCACCGCGGCGCCTTGTTCCTTGAGCTGCGCGTCCTGCGCCTGAACCTTGGCCTGGAGCTGCTGCACCTGCGCTTGCAGCGCCTTGAGCTCCTTCAGGATCTGCGCGTTGGTGTCGGCGTGCGCGAGGACCGGCGCGAAGCCGAGGCTCAGCGCGATCATCGACAAGCCGAACTTGGTGTTCACTTTCTTCTGCATGGACATCCTCCTGGGCGAATGCTTCAACGGCTGTGAAATTGAAACAACTACGACAACACGGTTCCGGTATCCCCGGCGTGTATGCCGGGGTGGAATTCGACTTCCTGGCGCAGCGCCGCGGCGCTTTCGCGGGTACGGCGGCGTTCGCGCCGGGCCATCAGTACGCTGCTGACGGCGACAGCGACGACGACCAGGTAGACGGTGATGGCACCGACCACGTTGATCGTCGGGTTCAGGCCGAGGTGGGCCCGCGAGAAGATGACCACCGGCAGCGTGGTGTTGCCGGGGCCGGACAGGAACGCCGAGATCACGACCTCGTCGAGCGACAGCGAGAACGCCAGCAGCCAGGCCGAGACCAGCGCCTGCGAGATCGACGGCAGCGTCACCAGCATGAACACCTGGAACGGGCGCGCGCCGAGATCCATCGCCGCTTCCTCGATCGACTGGTCCATCTCCTTGAGGCGCGACTCGATGACCACC
>JAKAHP010000393.1 GCA_021825505.1 Pseudomonadota bacterium | reverse complement strand
ATAGAGCGTTTCGCCGCCGGCCAAGCCCAGCGCGGCCAGCTGGTCGAGTATCCGGCGGTCGCTGCCGGCGGGCTCGCGCGGCGGGTCGAGATCCTCGATGCGCACGCGCCAGACGCCGCCGTCGGCACGTGCGCAGATCCAGCTTCCGAGCGCGGCGACCAGCGAGCCGAAGTGCAGCGGGCCGGTAGGCGAGGGGGCGAAGCGTCCGATCGAGGCCATGCGGCGGATCATGCCATTCGGCCACCTTGAAACGCCGGCATGGTGCCCCGAATCAGGTCCCGCGGGATCGCCCGCCTCGATGACCGTCACGAGCGATAGCCATGCGCCGCATCGTCCTGTTCCTCGCCACCAACCTTGCCGTCCTGCTGCTGTTCACCCTGATCGCACGCGCGTTCGGCATCGACCAGTGGGCCGCCGCCAACGGCACCAGCTTCGTCGGCCTTCTGGTCTTCGCCGCCGTGTTCGGCATGGGCGGCGCCCTGATTTCGCTCGCGCTGTCGAAGCCCATCGCCAAATGGTCCACGCGCGCGCAGGTGATCACCCAACCGCGCAGCGAGCCCGAACGCTGGCTGCTCGAAACGGTGCGCCGGCATGCCCAGACCGCCGGCATCGGCATGCCCGAAGTGGCCGTCTACGAAGGCCCCGAGATGAACGCCTTCGCCACCGGCATGAGCCGCGATCACGCTCTGGTCGCGGTCAGCAGCGGCCTGCTGCAGAGCATGGATCGCGAGCAGGTTGCCGCCGTGCTGGGCCACGAGATCGGCCACGTCGCCAATGGCGACATGGTCACCCTGACCCTGATCCAGGGCGTGCTCAACACCTTCGTGATCCTGGCCGCGCGCATCGTCGGGCGGCTGGTCGACTCGTGGCTGTCGGGCGGGCGCGATCGCGGAGGCGCCGGCATCGGCTACTTCGTCACCGTGATCGTGCTGGAGATCGCGTTCGGCATCTTCGCCTCGATGATCGTGATGGCGTTCTCGCGCTGGCGCGAGTTCCGCGCGGATGCCGCCGGCGCGAGACTGGCCGGCCGCGGTGCGATGATCTCCGCGTTGCAGCGCCTGAGCGCCACCTACGGCGAGTCCAGCTTGCCCAAAACCATCCAGGCCTTCGGCATTTCGGGCCGGCTGGGTACCGGCTTCAAGCGCCTGTTCATGAGCCATCCGCCGCTGGAGGAACGTATCGCCGCGCTGCGCGCGATCGGTTGACCGTTGCCGCATTCATCCGGCGCCGCGCGTTGCGCGGCGCGTCTGTCTGGAGATCCGCATGACCACCGCTACCGCCGCCGCATCCGAAACCCGCGCCTTCGAAGCCGAAGTCAGCCAGGTCCTGCACCTGGTGACGCACTCGCTCTACTCGCACAAGGAGATCTTCCTGCGCGAGCTGATCTCCAACGCCTCCGACGCCTGCGACAAGCTGCGCTACGAGGCGCTTTCGAAACCCGAACTGACCGCCGGCGACGCGGATCTGCGCATCGAGATCACCATCGACAAGGACGCGCGCACGCTGACCGTGCGCGACAACGGCATCGGCATGAGCCGCGAGGAGGTGATCGAAAACATCGGCACCATCGCGCGCTCGGGCACGCGGCGCTTTCTCGATGCGCTTTCCGGCGATGCCCGCAGGGACACCCAGCTGATTGGCCAGTTCGGCGTCGGCTTCTATTCGGCTTTCATCGTCGCCGACCGCGTCGAGCTGGTGACGCACCGTGCCGATGCGGAACCGGACGCCGGCGTGCGCTGGACCTCCGACGGCAGCGGCGAGTACACCCTCGAAACCGTCGCGGCGCCGGCGCGCGGCACCGCGGTCACCCTGCACTTCAAGGCCGACGAGGACGAATTCCTCGAGTCCTGGCGGCTGCGCGAGCTGATCGCGCGCTATTCCGAGCACGTGGCCTTTCCGATCCGGGTGCCCAAACTCGCCGAGGGCAAACCGACCGCCGAGTTCGAGACCGTCAACGACGCCTCGGCGCTGTGGGCACGGCCGAAGAGCGAGCTCAAGGACGAGGACTATCAGGCCTTCTATCGCTCGATCTCGCACGACTTCGGCGACGCCCTGACCTGGACCCACAACCGCGTCGAGGGCAGCCAGAGCTACACCCTGCTGCTGTACGTGCCGGAGAAGCCGCCCTTCGACCTCACGTTCAGCGGCCGTGACGAACGCAAGGGTCTCAAGCTTTACATCCGTCGCGTCTTCATCATGGACGCCAGCGAGCAACTGTTGCCGGCCTACCTGCGCTTCGTGCGCGGCGTGGTCGATTCCGACGACCTGCCGCTGAATGTCAGCCGCGAGATCCTGCAGGAGAACCGCCTGCTGACGCAGATCCGCGGCGCCTGCGTCAAGCGCGTGCTCGACCAGCTGGAAAAGCTGGCCAAAGACGAGCCGGAAAAGTTCGCCACCTTTCAGGCCAGCTTCGGCGGCGTGCTCAAGGAAGGCATCGCCGAGGATGCCGGCAACCGCGAGCGCGTCGCCAGGTTGCTGCGCTTCGCCTCGACCACCGGCGAGGGCGACGCGCGCACGGTGTCGCTGGACGACTACGTCGGCCGCATGCAGGCCGACCAGAGGGCGATCTACGTGCTGACCGCCGACTCGCTGGCGGCGGCGCGCGGCAGCCCCCAGCTGGAGGCGCTCAAGGCGCGCAACCTCGAGGTGCTGCTGCTGACCGACCGCATCGACGAGTGGATGCTGGGCTACCTGCGCGAATACGCCGGCAAGCCGCTGCGCCACGTCGGCAAGGGCGAGCTGGATCTCGCGCCGGCCGATGCCGAGGCGAACAAGGTTGCGGAAGCCGCG
>JAKAHP010000053.1 GCA_021825505.1 Pseudomonadota bacterium | reverse complement strand
CGAATACCAGCGACTGTGTCAGCTACTGGTCGACGCCGGAACCTTCAAGCGACTCGATCCGGCCAAGCGGCCGAACAGTTTCCTGGCCTGCTCCGATCCGTCCGACGTGGCGCGCGTCGAGGATCGCACCTTCATCTGCAGCCAGAACCGCGACGACGCCGGCCCGACCAACAACTGGCTCGACCCGGCCGAGATGCGCCAGCTGCTGCAGACCGGCGACAAGGCGCTGTTCAAGGGCGCGATGCGCGGCCGCACGCTGTACGTGATCCCGTTCAGCATGGGCCCGCTGGGGTCGCCGATCTCGCACATCGGGGTCGAACTGTCGGATTCGCCCTACGTCGTCGTCAATATGAAACTGATGACGCGCATGGGGCGCGCGGTGCTCGACCTGCTCGGCCACGACGGCGATTTCGTGCCCTGCGTGCACTCGGTCGGCGCGCCGCTGCAAGCCGGCCAGACCGATGTGGCGTGGCCGTGCAATGCGAGCACCAAGTACATCGTGCACTATCCGGAAACGCAGGAGATCTGGTCGTACGGATCGGGCTACGGCGGCAATGCGCTGCTGGGCAAGAAATGTTTCGCGCTGCGCATCGCGTCGACCATGGGCCGGGAACAGGGGTGGCTCGCCGAGCACATGCTGATCCTCGGCGTGACCAACCCCGAGGGGCGCAAGTTTCACGTCGCGGCGGCCTTCCCCAGCGCCTGCGGCAAGACCAATTTCGCGATGCTGATCCCGCCGCCGGCGCTGTCTGGCTGGAAGGTGACGACGATCGGCGACGACATCGCCTGGATCAAGCCCGGCGCCGACGGCCGGCTGTACGCGATCAACCCGGAAGCTGGCTATTTCGGCGTCGCCCCCGGTACCAACGCCGAAACCAACCCGAACTGCATGCGCAGCCTCGAGCGCGACGTGATCTTCACCAACGTCGCGCTGACCGACGACGGCGACGTCTGGTGGGAAGGCATGGGGCCGGCGCCGACGCACGCGATCGACTGGCAGGGGCGCGAGTGGACGCCGCAGATCGCCGCCGAAACCGGCGCCAAGGCCGCGCATCCGAACGCGCGCTTCACCGTCGCGGCGACCAACAACCCGGCGCTCGACCCGGCCTGGGACGATGCCTCCGGCGTGGCGATCGACGCCTTCATCTTCGGCGGGCGCCGCTCGACCACGGTGCCGCTGGTAACCGAGGCGCGCACCTGGCGCGAAGGCATCTACATGGCCGCGACGATGGGCTCTGAAACCACTGCGGCAGCGGTCGGCCAGCAGGGCGTGGTGCGGCGCGACCCGTTCGCGATGCTGCCGTTCTGCGGCTACAACATGAGCGACTACTTCCGCCACTGGCTCGACATGGAGCACAAGCTGCAGGCGTCGGGAAGCTCGCTGCCGCGCATTTTCTGCGTCAACTGGTTCCGCAAGGGCGCCGACGGCAAATTCGTCTGGCCTGGCTATGGCGACAACGCGCGCGTGCTGAAGTGGATGATCGAGCGCATCGAAGGCCGTGCCGACGGCGAGGGCCATTTCTTCGGCGTCAGCCCGCGTTACGCCGACCTCGACTGGACCGGGCTGGACTTCGACGAACAGCGCTTCGCCTCGATCATCGATGCCGACGCCGGCGCCTGGCGCGCGGAGCTGGCGCTGCACGACGAATTGCTGAGCAAACTGGCGCTGCGCCTGCCGGCCGAGATCAGCGCCACGCGCCAGGCGATCGAGGCTGCGCTGCCGAACTGACACGACCACGAGGAGACCCATCGATGAGCGACGACGCGATCCAGGACAGCTATCCGGAAAATCTGGCGCATTGCTACGGCTGCGGCCGACTGAATGCGCAGGGCCACCATGTGCGCACGTTCTGGGACGGCGACGAAACGGTGTCGCGCTTCACGCCGCAACCATGGCATATCGCGGTGCCCGGTTTTGTCTACGGCGGCCTGATCGCGTCGCTCGTCGACTGTCATTCGACCGGCAGCGCGGCGATGGCGGCGTACCGCGCAGCGGGCCGCGAACCGGGCAGCGAGCCGCCGATGCGCTTCGTCACCGGATCGCTGCACGTCGATTACCTCAAACCGACCCCGCTGGGCGGCGAGTTGACGCTGCGCGGACGCATCAAGGAAATCAAGGGGCGCAAGGTCGTGGTCGAGTCGACGGTCTACGCCGACGGGGTCGCGACGGCGCGCGGCGAGGTCGTAGCGCTGCAGATGCCGGAGAATTTCGGCCGGGCCTGAGCCATCACGCCAACCTTCCCGAATAATCGCCTGGAATTTCCAGGCGATTTTTTTTGGCATTTACTCTGGATTTATCGAAATATATCCAACAGGGGTTTGACGGCGCCTTTTCATCGCGCCGGCGCGAGCATTAATCGAGACTGCCTAGAATCGGTTTCCCGTTGTCCAGCGAGGAGCCTGCACCATGTTCGAGCGCCGTCCCCAAGCCGCGCGCCGGCCCGTGCCGCAAGCGGTGATTTGCGTGTAGACCGCCTTGGACGCCGCCGTCTACGTCCTGCTCGGCCTGCTGCCGGGCGCCGCGCTGCTCACGTGGGCATTGCACCAGCGCCGTGCCATGCGCACCGCCCATTGCCTCGAGCAGGCACGTCTGCATGACGCGCTGACCGGGCTGGGGTCGCGGCAGGGTTTCGAACAGCAATTGCGCGCACTGGCCGCGCGCGTGCATGGCGGCGAAGCCGGGCTCGTGGTGCTGGTCGTCGACATCTACCGCTTCGGGCAGGTCAACGAACGCCTGGGCCGGGCCTGCGGCGACGCCGTGCTGGCCTTGCTGGCGCAACGCATGCACACCCTGCCCGACGCTGCGGCGCTGGCCCGGGTCGGACCCGATTCATTCGCCGCGGCTTTCATCAACGTCGACGTCGAACGTGCCAATGTGCTGATCGACGCCGCGGTCGACCTGATGCGAGAGCCTTTCAGGATCGGACCCGACTGTGCGCCGGCGCTGTCCGCATCGGTCGGCTGCGCCATGTATCCGACCGACAGCGCGAACCCGTCGCAGCTGCTCGGCGCCGCCGAAGCGGCAGTGTTCGGTCAGGTCGAGCGCCGCCACCAGTCGCTCGCGGCCGAACTCGACCCCTACGGCGGCGAAGCCGCGCGCCGGCTGGCCTGGGCCGCACGCTTCGTCAAGGGCAAGCTGCGCGACTTCGAGCGGGAGTTTCTCACGCGCTTGCAGCCCCCCGACACCGAGCTGCCGCTGCGCGCGCTGCTGTCCGAGCTGGGCCTGGGCGAGGGTGCCGGCGAAGGCCACGTCGAGTTGCTGCTGCGCCCCGGGCTCGACGCGGCGCGCCACCGCGAACGCGCGAACGCGCTCGGGCGCCTGCTCGCCGCCACCGGCGTGTCGCCCCGCGTGGGAATCCGTGCAACCAGTTGGCTGCTGCAGACCTTCAGCGCGCTGAACCAGCGCATCCCGGGTCGGCTGAGCCAGCGCAAGCTGCTGCTCGACGTCGTCAGCCGGCGCCTGGACGCGGACATCGCGCTGCGCCAGGAAGGCGCCGAGGCCTTGCGGCTCGAGGTCGACGCGGCGGTGCGTGAACTGGCCGGCGCGCTGGCGCCGCTGCAACGTCGCGTCGACCTGCTCGACGCCACGGTCAATTCGCTCGGACGACTGCCCTTCGTCGCGTTTTGCGCCGCATACGCGCGCACCGACGACGGTCGCTGCGAGCTCGAAGCCGAGTCGCATGCGCACAGGCTGTGGCGCGAGGCGCGCGCGCGCCCACCGGCGCCTTGCGCCGACAGCGACGACGCCGACGCAAGCGCGCTGACGCGCGCATTGCACTCGGGGCAGCTCGAATGGGCCGACGCCGCCGAGCTTGCAACCCTGGGCGGCGGCGTGCGCTCCCATGCCGCGCTGTCGGTGCCCGACATGCCCGGGCGCCCGCCGTTGGTGCTGACCTTGTATGGACGCCTGCCGGGCCAGTTCGCGACCGCGATGATGCGCAGCGCTCTCGACAACGTGCGGCTGGCGCTGGGACGCGAGCTGCACCGCCTGCACGACGGCGGCGCCGCACCCGCGATCGCCGCCGACCAACGCGCGCTGTGGCGCCAGCGCCTGTTCGGCGGCGGCCTGCGCATGCACATGCAACCGATCGTTCACCTGCCCAGCGCCACCTGCACCAAGGTCGAGGCGCTGGCCAGGCTGCAGCTCGATGATGGCTCGCTGCTGACCCCGGCCCAGTTCCTGCCGATGCTCGGCCATCTCGAGCTCGACCGCCTGTTCGTCGACGGCCTGCACCAGGCGCTGGCGGCACTGCGCCATTGGGAGGGACAGGGCACGCTGCTCGAGCTGTCGTACAACCTGCCCCCGTGTACGCTGCGCAACCCGGATTGCGTCGCCTGGATTTCCAGCGCCTTGCAGCGCCACGGTCTGGCGCCGGGGCGGCTCACGCTCGAGCTGCTCGAGCACGAGGCCTACGCCGACGAGGACGAACTCAAGCGCAACGCCGCGCAGCTGCACGCGCTGGGCGTGCGCCTGGCGCTGGACGATCTCGGCAGCGGCTACAGCAGCTTGCTGCGGCTGCGCAACCTGCCGTTCGACCTGGTCAAGATCGACCAGTCGCTGGTGCGCGGCATCGCGCACGACAACCGGCGCAGCGTGCCCTTGGTGGCCGGGCTGGTCGAACTCGCGCGCAGGCTGGGCGTCGAAGTCGCGATCGAAGGCCTGGAAACCCAGATCCTGGTCGAGTTCGCGGCGTATCTGCGGGCCGATTACGCGCAGGGCTACGCGATCGCACGACCCATGCCGGCGGGGCGCGTACCCGGCTGGACCCACCGCTGGCGTCTGCCCGAGCTGTCCGGCATCAGCCCGTTCGCGTTGCAAGATACCGCGGACTGAAGCCCGCCACGCGCCAGGCCGCAGTCATAATCGCTTCACGAGGGAGGAAGTAAGATTCGGCACCCATTCGCCGCTCCTCCATCATGTCGACGCTCGCCACCACGCCTGACGCGCGCTCCGCCGCGTTTGCCGCCGTGCTCGCCGAGCGTCGCGTGCACATCGTGTTCCAGCCGCTGCTGGACCTGCGCAGCCGCAGCTTCCACGGCTTCGAGGCGCTGGTGCGCGGTCCCGCCGAATCGGGCCTGGAGCGACCCGACCAGCTGTTCGCCGCGGCACGCGCCTGCGACCGTGTCGCCGAATTCGACCGCCTGTGCGTGCAGACCGCGATCGAGCGCTTCGCCGCGCTCGACCTGCAAGGCCAGCTGTTTCTCAACGTCACCGAAGCGCTGTTCGATTCAGGCTGGTTCGCCGAGGATGCGACGCTGACGCGCCTGCAGCAACTCGGGCTGGCGCCGGCGCGCCTGGTGCTCGAGCTGCTCGAGTCCGACGCGCTCGGCGAAGGCAGCCGCGCCTTCGACAATGCGCAGTTCCTGCGCGAGCTCGGCTACGGCCTGGCGCTCGACGACCTCGGCCAGGGTTTCGGCCGGTTCGCGCTGTGGAAGCGGCTGCGCCCGCGCTACCTGAAAATCGACCGCAGCTTCACGCGCAACCTCGGCAGCGACCCGTTCAAGGCGGCGTTCGTGCAGTCGATGCTGCTGCTGGCGGAAGCCAGTCAGTCGATGGTCGTGGCCGAAGGCGTCGAGTCCGAGCGCGAGCTGCTGACGCTGCGCGAGCTCGGCGTGCCGATGGCACAGGGTTTCTTCATCGCACGCCCGCAGTCGACGCCGCCGCAGAGCGCACCGGTGTTCGCGCGCGAACTGCTCGGCACGCCGCAGCCCACGCTGCACGCGCTGGCCACGCGCGGCAGCATCGAGCAGACCGTGCTGGCGCTGGCGCGGCCGGTCAAGCCGGTGGCCGGCGCCACCCGACTCGACGCGGTGCTGAAGATGCTCGAGGTCGATCCCGAGCTGACCTCGGTTCCGGTGGTCGACGACGCCGGCCACGCGCTGGGCATCGTCAACCGCTACGTGATCGCCGACCGCATGTTCCGCCCGCACGTGCGCGACCTGTTCGGCAACAAGCCGTGCACGCTGGTGATGAGCGCCGACGTGCTGCGCCTCGACGCGCGCAGCAGCCTGTACGAGGCGACCCAGCTGATCGCCGACTCGAGCTATCGCCACGCCACCGAAGGCGTGCTGGTCACCGAGCAGGGCCTGTACCGAGGCATCTTGCTGGTCGGCGACCTGCTGCGCCTGATCACCGAGTTCCAGGTGCAGGCGGCGCGCTATGCGAATCCGCTGACGCTGCTTCCGGGCAACGTGCCGATCAACGACTGCATCGATCGCTGGCTGCGCGAAGGCACGCCGTTTGCCGCCGCCTATTGCGACATCGACCACTTCAAGGCGTTCAACGACAAGTTCGGCTACCGCATGGGTGACGAAATCATCCTGCAACTGGCCGCGCTGCTGCGCGATGCGCTTCCCCGTGCCGACAGTTTCGTCGGCCACGTCGGCGGCGACGACTTCGTCGTGCTGTCGCGCGACGCGGCCTGGGAAGACGCCATGCAGACCCTGCTGGGGCGCTTCGGCGACGCGGTCGCGCAGTTCTTCGACGCCGACACGCTGGCGCAGGGCGGGTACTGGTCGGAGAACAGGCGCGGCGACGCGATGTTCTTCCCGGTGCCGACGCTGTCGATCGGCGCCTGCGCGATCAATCCGGGCAGCTTCGACTCGCACCGCGAGGTCGCCAACGTGCTGGCCGAACTGAAGAAGGCAGCCAAGCGCAGCGCCGGCAACAAACTGTTCATCGACCGCAGACAGCGCTGACGCGGCCCACCCGGCTCATGAACCCGTTCCCCGCAGCGCCACCGCACGGCCGGCTGATCGCGCTGGTCGGCGCCTCGGGCGCCGGCAAGGACACCGTGCTGCGCTGGATCGCCCGCCACCCGCACGACTTCCCCGGGCTGCACGTGGCACGGCGCAGCATCGATCGCCCGGCCGAACCCAGCGAGGACCACGAACCGCTGCGCGGCGCCGAGTTCGACGCGCTGCTGCGCAGTGGCGCATTCGCGCTGCGCTGGCGCGCGCACGGCCGACGCTATGCGGTGCGCCGCAGCGAACTCGAGCCGCTGACGCGCGGCGTGCATGTGCTGCTCAATGCGTCGCGCGCGCATCTGGCGCGGCTGCGCGCACGCCACCCCGATCTGCTGCTGGCGCAACTGCGCGCGCCCGAGGCGCTGCTGCGCGCACGCCTGCTGGCGCGCGCACGCGAGAGCGCGGCCGAGATCGAGGCGCGGCTGCAGCGCAACGCGCGCCTGCAGCCCGCACTGCGCGGGGTCGACATCGACGTCGTCAACGACGCCACGCCGCGCGACGCAGCGCTGGCGCTGCAGCGCCAGCTGGCGGCACGGCTGGCGGCGCCGCCGCCGCGCTGAGCGCCGCGTTCAGCCGCACACCGGCACGTCGTGGTGCAGCAGTGCCGCCAGACGCTGCAATTGCTGTTCGATCGGCCAGCGCGTGCCGTGCATCGCCAGCACCACGGCCAGCGCGACCGCGAGCAGCGCCAGCGGCGGCACCCGCAGCGTCGCACCCGCCGTGCTCACGCCCAGCAGCAGCAGCGCGGCCGCACCGATGGCCAGGCCGGCGACGACTTCGGCCGGCGTGTGGGCATGCACCACGACGCGCGACAGGCCGATCGCCAAGGCCAGCGCCAGCGCCGCGGCGAGCGCCGCCACGCGCACGCCGAACGGTCGCCCGGCGCTGCCCAGCAGCGCCAGCCCGCCGTAGATCAAGGTGCTCATCGCGCTGTGGCCGCTGGGGCTGAACGGCCGTCCCAGCGGGCCGGCCGCGGCGCAGTCGCTGAGCCCGATCTTGAGCAGAGCGACCACCAGGCCGCAGGCGCCCACTGCAAGCAGCCAGCCGCGCAGCAGGCGCGTCGAGCCGCTCAACGCGAACAGCGCGAAAGCTGCCGCCGCCAGCGGCAGCGTGACCGCGGTGTCGCCGTAATTGGTCAGGAAGGTCCAGGGATGCATCGGGTGCGGTGCGCGCTGGGCGCGTTGTCATGCGTCAACGGCGCGGTCGCCAACCCTGCGCGAGCAGCCGGCGCCACACTGCGGCGCGCGCGGTGTCGTCGAGCCACAACCAGTCGCGCACCTCGTCGGCGCTGCGTCCGCAGCCGCGACAGATCGCGTCGAAGGTGGTCGAGCACAGCCCGACGCAGGGCGTCTGCGGCAATGCGGCGGGCAAGTCCGCGGGCGCCGCCGCGTCGCGGCTGGAGGCGTCGGACATCAGCGCCGGGCCATGCAACGTCGTCACGAGCGCTCGCGGCGCAGTTCGATCAGCGGGCGTACATCCGGCGCCTGCACGCGGCCACGCTCGGCCTCCGGCGCGGCCAGCGGCTGCACCTCGCGCAGGCCGTGCAGGCAGCGTCGCGCCAGCTCCTGGTAAGTGCGCGTGCCTTCGAGCTTCCACGCGATCTCCTCGTCCGACAACTCGCGCCGCACCTTGGCCGGCAGTCCGGCGGCCAGACTGCGCGGCGGCACCTGCATGCCAGCCGGAACAAAGGCGCAGGCGGCGACAATGGCCTGCGCGCCGATTTCGGCGTCGTCCATCACCACCGCGTTCATGCCGACCATCGCGTCGGCGCGCACGATGCAGCTGTGCAGCACCGCGCCGTGGCCGATGTGGCCGTTGCGCTCGACCACGGTGTCGTGGCCCGGAAAGCCGTGCATCACGCAGCCATCCTGCAGGTTCGCGCCTTCGTGCAGCACGATGCGGCCGAAATCGCCGCGCAGGCTCGCACACGGGCCGACATAACAGCCGGGGCCGACGATCACGTCGCCGATCAGCACGGCGCTGGGGTGCACATAGGCACTGGGGTCGACCACCGGCACCACGTCATCGATCGCATAACAGGGCATCGCTATTCCTCGGGTAATTCCCGCTGCGCGGGTCGCTGGGCATCACCTATCGTACGGGCTCTTCGACCGACCGGTCGGACCCTGTTCATCAGCGCCCGCGCAGCGCGCCGTCGACGGCGGCGCGCGCCGGCATGGAGACCCGTTTGAGCCTGACCGACAACGACGCGCAACAGCGCGCCGAGCGCGTGCGCGCGCACATGATGCAACACGACCGCGTACTGACCACACTGGGCATCACGGTCGACTCGATCGCGCCGGGTCGTGCCAGCGTGTCGATGACGGTGCGCGACGACATGCTCAACGGCTTCGCGATCTGCCACGGCGGGCTGCTGACGACGCTGGCCGACACCGCGTTCGCCTATGCCTGCAACAGCCACGACGAGGTCACCGTCGCGTCGGGCCTGAGCGTCGACTTCGTCGCGCCGGCGCACGCCGGCGACCGCCTCGTCGCGCACGCCGAGGAGCGCATGCAGCGCGGCCGCACCGGGGTGTACGACGTGACCTTGCGCAATCAGCACGAGCACGTCATCGCGCTGTTCCGCGGGCGCTCGCATCGCATCAAGGGGCGCGCGGTATGCCCGCCGCGCGACTGATGCGCGCGCGGCGGCACGCCGCCGCGCGCAGCCTCAGGTGTGGCGCCGCTCCAGGAACTGGGTCATCGACGCTTCGGCCAAGCTGAACCACGCGTTCTCGACGCGACCGTACGCCATGTACGGCCCGTAGATCTTCTTGAATGCCGGATTCTTCGCCGATTCCTCGGCATAGACTTCCATCGCCGCCTTGTAGAACTTGTCCATCAAGGCGTCGTTGAAGCGCTGCAGCTTGACGCCGTGGCCGAGCAGGCGCGCCAGCGCCTTCGGGTTCTTGTCGTCGTAGGCGGCCTGCATGCCGACGTTGGCCTCGGCCGCGGCGACTTCGAACGCGACCTTGAACTCGGCGGGAAGCTTGGCCCACTCCTTGTTCGAGACGAAGAAGCTCAGCGCCGCACCCGGCTCCCACCAGCCCGGGTAGTAGTAGTTTTTCGCGACCTTGTAGAAGCCCAGCTTCTCGTCGTCGTAGGGGCCGACCCACTCGACCGCGTCGATCGTGCCCTTCTCCAGCGCCGGGTAGATGTCGCCACCGGCGATCTGCTGCGGCACCGCGCCGAGCTTGGCCCACACCTGACCGCCCAGCCCGGCGATGCGGAATTTCAGGCCCTTGACGTCGGCTTCGGTGTTGACCAGCTTGCGGAACCAGCCGCCCATCTGCGTGCCGGTGTTGCCGCCGAGGAAGTAGCGCACGCCGTAGCTCGAATAGAACTCGTCGAGCAGCTGCTGGCCGCCGCCTTCGTAGACCCAGGCGTTGTGCTGGCGGCTGGTCAGCCCGAACGGAATCACGGTGCCGAAGCCGAACGCGGCGTTCTTGCCGACCGAGTAGTACGACGCCGAGTGGCAGCACTCGACCGTGCCGGAAATCACCGAGTCCAGCGCCGCGCCGGCGCCCGGAACCAGCTCACCGGCGGCGAACACCTGGATCTGGAAGCGGCCGTCGGTCATCGCCGCGACGCGCTTGGACAGGCGCTCGGCGGCGCCGAAGATCGTGTCCAGATTGCGCGGGAAGCCCGAGGTCATGCGCCACTTCACGGTCGGCGCCGCAGCCACCGCCGGCGCGGCCGCCGCCACTCCGGCCACCAGGCCGGCTCCGGTCTTGCCCAGGAATTTTCTACGCTCCATCGTCGTCTCCCTTCAGGTCACGAAAAACACTGCGCTCAATGCGCCG
Organism: Pseudomonadota bacterium; assembly: GCA_021825505.1. Taxonomy (GTDB): domain Bacteria; phylum Pseudomonadota; class Gammaproteobacteria; order Burkholderiales; family Burkholderiaceae_C; genus Thiomonas_A. The sequence goes on along the minus strand of JAKAHP010000053.1, from coordinate 2,244 downwards.
CCGAAGCGCCCTGCAACTGTTGCAGCAGAGCGTTGTCATCGGGCGCGCCGGGCGGCACCGCGGCGCCGCTCGCCCCGCTTGCACTGCCGTGCAACTGCTGCAGGCTCAGCGCCGGCACGCTCTGATCCACCGCGCGATCGGCCGCATTGCCGTAGCTGGCCAGGCGCGGGAACGTGATCAGCAGCGCGACCATCACGACCTGGATCAGCACGAACGGAATCGCGCCCCAGTAGATGTCGGTGGTGCGCACCTCCTTCGGTGCCACCGAGCGCAAATAAAACAGCGAGAAGCCGAACGGCGGGTGCATGAACGAGGTCTGCATATTGACCGCGAGCAGCACGCCAAACCAGACCAGATCGATGCCGAGCTTGTCCGCCACCGGCCCCAGCAGCGGGATGATGATGAAGGCGAGTTCGAAGAAATCGAGGAAGAACGCCAGCACGAAAACCAGCGCGTTGGTCACGATCAGGAAGCCGATGCGGCCTCCGGGTAGCGCCAGCAGCAGATGCTCGACCCAGAGGTGGCCGTTGACGCCGTAGAACGTCAGGCTGAACACGCGCGAGCCGATCAGGATGAAGATGACGAAGGTCGTCAGCTTGGCCGTCGAATCCATCGCCTGGCGCAGCAGGGGCAACGACAGGCGCCGGCGCGACAGCGCCAACACCAGCGCGCCGACCACGCCCATCGCGCCGCCTTCGGTCGGCGTGGCCACGCCGAGGAAGATGGTGCCGAGCACGAGGAAGATCAGCACCAGCGGAGGCAGCATCGACGTCAGCACGCGCAGCAGCAATTTGCGCCCGCGCAAGGCGCGCGCCTGTGGCGGCAGCGCCGGTGCCGCGCCCGGGCGCAGCAGGGTCACCAGCACGACATAGGCGAGGTACAAGCCGGTGAGCACCAGGCCGGGCACCAGCGCGGCCGAATACATGTCGCCGACCGACTTGCCGAGCTGGTCGGCCATCACGATCAGCACCAGGGATGGTGGAATGATCTGCGCCAGCGTTCCCGCCGCCGCGATCACCCCGCTGGCCAGCTTGCGGTCATAGCCGTAGCGCAGCATGATCGGCAACGAGATCAGGCCCATCGAAATCACCGACGCGGCGACCACCCCGGTGGTGGCCGCCAGCAGCGCGCCGACGAACACGACCGCGAACGCCAGCCCGCCGCGCACCGGACCGAACAGCTGGCCGATGGTGTCGAGCAGGTCCTCGGCCATGCCGCTGCGCTCGAGGATCAGCCCCATGAAGGTGAAGAACGGCACCGCCAGCAGCGTGTCGTTGGACATGATGCCGAACAGTCGCTCGGGCATCGCCGAGAACAGCGCCGGCGAAAGCAGCCCGAGCTTGATGCCGATCAGCCCGAACAGCATGCCGTTGGCGGCCAGCGAGAACGCCACCGGAAAACCGAGCAGCAGCAGCAGCACCAGCGCACCGAACATCACCGGGGCGATGTTCGCGATCAGCCAGGCGCTCATCGGGTCACCTCGCCGTGCTGGGCAGCGATTTCCAGCGCGAGTTCCTCTTCGGCGCTGTGCGCCTTGCGCTCATTGGGGTCGTCGATACGTCCGGCCAGGAAACCGATGCGCTTGATCAGTTCGGACACCGCCTGCACGCCCAGCAGCGCGAAGCCCAGCGGAATCAGCGCCTTCGCCGGCCAGCGGATCAACCCGCCGGCGTTCGACGAGACCTCGCCAACCACGTAGGAGAACTTGGCGTAGGGCACGCCGAGCGCGACCAGCATCACGCACAGCGGCATCACGAACAGCAGCAGACCGCCGATGTCGATCCACGCCCGCGTGCGCGGCGACAGGTGTGCGCTGACGACGTCGATGCGCACATGCTCGTTGCGCAGCAGCGTATAGCCGCCGCCGAGCAGGAAGATCGCCGAGAACAGATACCACTGGATTTCGAGCCAGGCATTCGAGCTGTAGTCGATCGTGAACCGCATCGTCGCGTTGAACGCGCTGATCAGCGAAACGATCAACACCAGCCAATAAACGATGCGACCGATATTCGTGCTCAGGCTGTCGATCCACCTGGACAGCGCCAACAGTGCATTCATCTGTAACCTTTTTTTTCGTCAAATAACGTTTTTTTCACATCGTAACCTATGCGTGCGGGCTAAGAACTTATCCGTAAATAGGTAAAATGACGCTCCGAGCCGCGGCGTGTGCGGCGTGGGAGCGATGCGGTGGCCAAGCGGGTTGAGTCGTGGGTTGTGACAGATGCATTCTGGGAGCGAGTGGAG
>JAKAHP010000052.1 GCA_021825505.1 Pseudomonadota bacterium | reverse complement strand
CATGGGGCTGGTCTCGTTGGTGGACATCCACCAGCGGCTCCAGCGTTCTGCTTGAACCGCCGGATGCGGACCCGCACGTCCGGTGGTGTGAGAGGGCTGAGGGGGCGACCCCTCACCCTACTCGATCCCGGGGGTGTTAATACGCTGATGACCCAAGCAGGGAGCGTCGTCGACCAAGCGAGATTCAGGCTGTTTGTGGAGCGGGAACGTTGTAGCTACAATGATACCCCGAGGCGCACGTGTCGCGCGCCCTGACGTAGAGAGCGCCCATGCTGACCGTTGACGTTCGTTCCCGGATTGACCCCGCTCTGAAGGAGGAGGCATCCGCCATTTTGAAGGCTTCTGGGCTCGACCTGAGCACCGCGATCCGCCTGTTCCTGCGCAGCGTGGTCGAGACCGGCGGCTTGCCGATCGACATGCCACGCCCCAACGCGACAACCCTGGCGGCAATCCGAGAGGCAAAAGCTGGCCATACGACCCGGACGACGCTCGAGGATCTTTGAGCATGCCGCGCTCTCTCCATGAGACGAGCCAGTTCAAGCGCGACAAGAAACGCGTCAAGCGCTCTGGGCGTCATGATTGGACGAAGATGCTCCACGTCGTTCAGGTGTTGATGGACGACCTCCCGCTCCCCGTGAAGCATCGCGACCATGAACTTGCTGGCGAGTACGCCGGAGTTCGGGCGTGCCATGTCGAGCCGGATTGGTTGCTGATTTATGACAAGTCTGGGGCACTCGCCGGCGGCACGCTGACGCTCATTCGCACAGGCTCCCACAGCGATCTGTTCTAGAGCGATCCCGCTGCCGGCGATTTCACGCCAAGCGCCAAGATCCCTGTAAGCTGTTGACTTTTTTGGGGGTTTTGGTCTTCAGCGTATTAACACCCTTGCCCGGATCGCCAGTACTGGCGCGGGTTGATGCGGTGCCTTGCCGCTGGCCGACCGGTGCCACTCCCCACCGTTCCGCCCCGCCCAGCCTCTCTTTGCTCCATTCGACCTGTGGCTGGCCAATGCACGTCCGGTCGATAGATCAACGACTTGCGCGCGTTGGGCGCCGAGCTCAGCCACCATCTTGGCTACGCGCCGGGGGCAGCGAAGCCCGATCCAGCGAACAACCAGCGCAATGGACGAAGCCCTGGGCGCGGTCTTCCCGGTCACCACGTTGCAGACGTGCATCGTGCACCTGATCCGCAACGGCCTGGACTATGCCAGCTGGAAGGATCGCAAGGCGCTGGCCGAGCTCGAGGCCTTCGAGCAAGGCCCCCGGGGCGCCAAGTTCCGCACGGTGGCCATGGCCTGGCGCCGGGCCTGGGACGACGTGATCCCCTTTTTCGCATTTCCGCCGCCCGTGCGCAAAGTGATCTACACGACCAACGCCATCGAGAGCATCAACTCGCGGCTGCGCAAAATCATCAAGACCCGCGGGCACTTTCCCAGCGACGACGCGGCCACGAAGCTGATCTGGCTGGCGCTGCGCAACATCACGGCCGACTGGGGCCCTGCCGCGCATGACTGGAAGGTGGCGATGAACCGATTCGCAATCCTGTACGCCGACCGATTCACGCAGACCACCGCGTAAGATGAAAACCGACTTGCCCACCGCGTCGTTCGGTTGTCGAGCAGCGCCGACCGACCCCGTGGACAAGTCTCCCAGCGCCGCGAACACGAAAATTCAGACAGCCCCCAACTGCCAGCGCGCATAGCTGACGTCCATGGACCACGCCACCCTCTCCACCCTGCGCGACCGCCACCCCGCCTGGCGCTTGCTGGCCTCGCCGCATGCGCCGCTGGTGGCGAGCTTCCTGCACCGGGTGTACGTGGCGCCCAACGTGCGCGTGATGAGCGAGGTCGATCTTGCGGAGGCGCTGGAGGACGAGCTGTTCACCCTGCGTGAGCAGTCGGGGTCCGAGGCCTACCCGAAGGGCGCGCAGGACTACCTGAACGACTGGGCCGCGCCCGACAAGGGCTGGCTGCGCAAGTTCTACAAGCCGGGCACGGACGAGGCGCAGTTCGACCTGACGCCGGCCAGCGAGAAGGCCATCGCCTGGTTGCTGACGCTGACCGAGCGCTCATTCGTCGGCACCGAATCGCGCCTGCTCACGCTGTTCGCGTTGCTGGAACAGATCAGCGCCGGCACCGAGGCTGACCCGATCAGACGCGTGGCCGACCTGCGCAAGAAGCGCGACGAGCTGGACGCCGAAATCGCCCGCGTGCTGGCCGGTGACGTACCGCTGCTGGACGACACGGCGATCAAGGACCGCTTTCAGCAGTTCCAGCAACTGGCGCGCGAGCTGCTGGCCGACTTCCGCGAGGTGGAACACAACTTCCGCCTGCTCGACCGGAAAGTGCGCGAGAAGATCGCGCTGTGGGAAGGCGCCAAGGGTGCGCTGCTCGACGAAATCATGGGCGAGCGCGATGCCATCGGCGACTCCGACCAGGGCCGCAGCTTCCGCGCTTTCTGGGACTTCCTCATGTCCAGCCGGAGACAGGAGGAACTCTCCGAGCGGCTGGATCAGGTGCTGGCGCTGCCCGCCGTCGTGGCGCTGAAACCCGAACCACGCACCCGCCGCGTGCATCACGACTGGCTGGAGGCAGGCGAGCACACGCAGCGCACGGTGGCCCAGCTGTCTCAGCAGTTGCGCCGCTTCCTGGACGACAGAGCCTTTCTGGAGAACCGCCGCATCCTGGACTTGCTGCACGGCATCGAGAGCAAGGCGCTGGCTCTGCGCGGGACGACGCCCGCTGGCACCGTGATGCACATCGACGCGATGGCGGCGGACATCGAGCTGCCGCTGGAGAGACCGCTGTTCACGCCGAGCGTGAAGCCGCGCCTGGCTGATATGGCGTTCGTCGCTGGCGAGGACGACATTGACACCGCGCGCTTGTTCGATCAGATCGTGGTGGACAAGGCGCGCCTGCGGTCCACCGTGCAACGCGCACTGCGCCGCCAGCCGCAGATCACGCTGCGCGAGCTGCTGGATGCCGAGCCTCTGCACCAGGGCCTGGCCGAACTGGTGGCCTACCTGGAGCTGGCCCACGCCGGGGACGGCGGCGACGGCCTGGAGGGCCTGCACGCCCTGGTCGACGAGGCTGTGGAAGAGCCGATCCGTTGGCTGGCCCGCAACGCAGTGGGCGATGCCGTGACGCGCGAGGCGCGCTTGCCGCGCGTGATCTTCACGCGCTGACAATATCGAGCGACCAGGGAGACATGAACATGGACGACGCACGGCACGAGGACGATGCGGTGGAGACGCTGCCCAGCGTGCTGCCGGCGGTGCCCGAGTTGTCGCAGCTGATGGTGCACCTGCTCAAGGGTGTAATCTACCGCGACGACGATGAGCGCCTGTGGGCCAGCCTGCTGCGCCTGCAGGCGCGGGTGCGGGAACAGGCCGCCGTGCTGCTGCTCGACCTGGTGCTGGACGAGGCCGAGGGCCACGCCTTCCTGAAGAGTCGTCCGGACCCGGACGAGGCCGAGGGAGCCCCCCGCCTTCCAAGGCTTGTCGCACGCCGGCCGCTTTCCTACCCGGTGAGCCTGATGCTGACGCTGCTGCGCAAGCGCATGGCCGAGTTCGACGCCGGCGGTGGGGACACCCGACTGGTGCTCGCGCGTGACGACATCGCAGAGCTGATGCGGGTGTTTCTGCCCGATGGCACGAATGAGGCCCGGCTGATCGACCAAGTGGACGCGACGATCACGAAGGTGGTCGATCTGGGCTTTCTGCGCCGGCTCAAGCCTGCTGCTGGCGGTGGGCAGGACAGAGGCCACTACGAGGTGCGGCGCATCCTGAAAGCTTTCGTCGACGCGCAGTGGCTGGCGGAGTTTGACGCGCGATTGGAGGTCTACCGCACGGCGCTGTCCGCAGCGCCTGCCGAAGCGACTGACAAGGCGGCCGACAAAGGAGTGGCCGATGCTTGAAGCGCCGACACTCGGGCTGGACTTCGTGGCCGACGACACCCGGGTGGGATTTCGGCTGCAACGGCTGGAAGTTCTGAACTGGGGCACCTTCGACAAGCGTGTCTGGCGCTACGAGCTCGACGGGCGCAATGGCCTGCTCACGGGCGACATCGGTTCGGGCAAGTCCACGCTGGTCGATGCCATCACAACCTTGCTCGTGCCGGCGCATCGCGTGGCCTACAACAAGGCGGCCGGGGCAGATTCCCGCGAGCGCTCCTTGCGGTCCTACGTGCTGGGCCACTACAAGAGCGAGCGCAATGAGGTCACGGGCAGTGCCCGGCCCGTGGCGCTCCGCGATGCGTCGAGCTACTCGGTCATCCTCGGCGTCTTCCGCAACGAGGGCTATGACCAGGCCGTGACGCTGGCCCAGGTCTTCTGGCTGAAGGACCCGCAGGGCCAACCGGCACGCCTGTTCGTGACGGCTGAGCGGGCATTGACCATCACTGATGACTTCAGCGGCTTCGGCAGTGACATCACTGCCCTGCGCAAGAAGCTGCGGGGCGCGGGCTGCGAACTGTTCGACAGCTTCCCGCTGTATGGGGCCTGGTTCCGCCGGCGCTTTGGTATCGAGCACGAGCAGGCCTTGGAGCTGTTCCACCAGACGGTCTCGATGAAGTCGGTGGGCAACCTCACTGACTTCGTGCGCAGCCACATGCTGGAACCCTTCGACGTGGGCAGCCGCGTCGAGGCCCTGATCCGCCACTTCGACGACCTGGACCGGGCGCACCAGGCCGTGCTCAAGGCCAAGCGCCAGGTGGACTTGCTGACGCCCCTGATCGACGACGGCGCGCGCCATCAGCTGCTCGCGGCCGAGATTCAGGGCTGGCGGGATGCGCGCGATCAGCTTCGACCGTATTTCGCCCGGCTCAAGGGCGAGCTGCTGGATCGCCGCCTTGACTTGCTGGCGGAGGATGCGGCCCGGCTCGATGCACAGATCGAGCGCCTGGAGGCGCAGCGGGAGACCGAGCGCGTTGAGCTTGGCCGCCTGGAGCGGGCCCTGCGAGACAACGGTGGCGACCGCCTGGAGGAGCTGGCGGCGGAGATTCGTCGTCTGGAGCAGGACAAGCAACAGCGCCAGAAGAAATCGGACCGTTTCCAAGAGCTGCTGGCCCGCATCGATGAGACGGCGGCAGGGGATGAAGCAGGTTTCCTCGCCCAGCAGCAGAGCATTGCCCAGCGTGCCGATGGCTTGCGCGAGCGCATTGCCGACTTGGACAACCGCGAACGCGAGGAGGACTTCACATTTCGCAAGGGCCGTGAAGAGCACAGCACCTTGTCCGACGAAATCGACAGTCTCCAGCGGCGCAAGAGCAACATCGACGCCGCCCAGATTCGCATTCGCGATTCGCTGTGTGCGGCGCTGGGTATCGGACAAGGTCAGGGTGAGGACGAACTGCCCTTCGCGGGCGAGCTCATCCAGGTGCGTGACGACGAGCGCGATTGGGAGGGTGCCGCCGAGCGGCTGCTGCGTGGCTTCGGCCGCGCGCTGCTGGTTCCGGACGCGCACTACAAGGCAGTCGCGGACTGGGTGGACCGCCAGCATCTTGGGGTCCGGCTGGTGTACTTCCATGTGCGGCCGCGAAGGTCGGCGCAGGGCGCCGCTCTGCATCCGCAGTCGCTGGTGCGCAAGCTCGCCATCAAGACCGATTCACCACACTATGAGTGGCTGGAACACGAGCTTCGCCAGCGCTTCGACGTCGCCTGCTGCGACACCGGGGAGCAGTTTCGCCGGGAGGCGCGTGCCATCACGCGCTCCGGTCAGATCAAGGACCCGAGCGGTCGCCACGAGAAGGACGACCGCAGCCGGATCGACGACCGAAGCCGCTATGTGCTCGGCTGGAGCAATGCCGACAAGCTGCGGGCCCTGCGAGACCAGCGGGAGCGTCTGGAGGCAAGACTCGACACGCTGGGGCAGCGCATTGGCGAGATCCAGCAGGCGCGCAACGAACTGCGGGGCCGGCTCGATGCACTCAGCAAGCTGGAGGAGTTCACGCGCTTTGCGGACATCGACTGGATGAGCCTGGCCCGCCAGATTGCTGCACTCACCGAGGAGCGCGCGCGACTGGAAGCCGCATCCGACACGCTGCAAGAGTTGGGGCGCCAGCTCAAGGCCGCACAGGAGCGGTTTGGCGAGCTGGAGGTCAAGCGGTCCGACGCGCTGGGCAAGCGGGGCGAGGTCAAGAGCAAACGAGAGACGGCGCAGGCGATGCGGGATCAGGCCGGGAGCGTGTGGAATGACGGGCCGCTGGCCGCCGCGCCGATCGAGCGTCTGGATGGCTGGCGCTCGCAGGCGCTGGGCGAGCATCAGCTATCGGTCGAGTCCTGCGACAACCGGGAGCAGGAGGTGCGCAAGTGGCTGCAGGAGCGCATCGACGCGGAGGATAAGCGCCTGGCCCGTCTGACCGAGCGCATCGTCAATGCCATGCGCGGCTTCAAGGAGGAGTTCAAGGCCGAGACCGCCGAGATGGACGTGAGCCTGGCGGCGCTGCCGGAGTACGAGCGGTTGCTCACCGGATTGAAAAGCGACGACCTGCCGCGATTCGAGGCGCGCTTCAAGGATCTGCTCAACGTCAACACAATCAACGAGATCGCCAACTTCAACGCCCAGCTCGCGCGCGAGCGCGAGACGATCAAGGAGCGCGTCGAATTCATCAACCAGTCGCTCCAGGCCATCGACTACAACCCCGGCCGGTACATCAAGCTGGTGGCGCTGCCCAGCCCGGATGCGGAGATCCGCGACTTCCAGCAGGATTTGCGGGCGTGCACCGAGGGGGCAATGACGGGCTCGGCCGACGAACAGTATTCGGAAGCCAAGTTCTTGCAGGTCAAGGCCATCATCGACCGCTTCCGAGGCCGTGAAGGTCTGTCGGACGCCGACCGGCGCTGGACCGCCAAGGTCACCGACGTGCGCAACTGGTTCCTGTTCTCGGCCAGCGAACGCTGGCGCGCAGACGGTGCCGAGCACGAGCACTACTCGGACTCGGGCGGCAAGTCGGGCGGCCAGAAGGAAAAGCTTGCCTACACCGTACTGGCTGCGAGCCTGGCCTACCAGTTCGGGCTGGAGTGGGGCGCCGTTCGTTCGCGGTCGTTCCGTTTCGTGGTCATCGACGAGGCGTTCGGGCGCGGGTCGGACGAGTCGGCGCAATACGGGTTGCGCCTGTTCCAGCAGCTCAATCTGCAGCTGTTGATCGTCACGCCGCTACAGAAGATCCACATCATCGAGCCCTACGTGGCCAGCGTCGGCTTCGTGCACAACGAGGGCGGGCGCGACTCGCGGCTGCGCTGCCTGTCGATCGAGGAGTACCGGACTCAGAAGGCGGAAGGCATGGCCGAAGCCAGGGCTGCCGGAGACGGCGCGGCACCATGAACTTGACCACGCCAGCAGATCTGCGCGCTCAGGTCCAACGCTCGTGGGATCGTGGCGAATTGCTGCGGGCGGCGGTGACGGACACCGTTTCGTGGCCGCTGCGCCTGAGCTTGAAGCCGCCCAGCGCTGGGGACCTGTCCGATCGCTTCGAGTCCGTGCGTGACTGGGTGCGTGCCATCGCCGATACCCCTCAGGTTCGAATCGAATGGCGCGAGTGGAACCACCGCGTCCAGGGCATGCAGCGGCTCCCAGCGGCCGTCTGGATCGATACCCTGCAAGACGCCTTGGCCTTCATCGGCAAGGCTCGGCATGCGCAGCGGTTCGAGGCGCTCTGGCAGCGCACGGCAGCCGCGCAGCCGGCGCTGCGGGCGTGGTTGTCCCGGCGGCCCATTCAGGCGCTGGAGCTGGCTGACCGCTGGGATCGTCTGCTGGCCCTCGTCGCATGGCTGCAGGCCCATCCTCGACCGGCCGTGTACCTGCGCCAAGTCGACGTGCCCGGCGTGGACAGCAAGTTCATCGAGGCCCACCGAGGCGTCTTGGCCGAGCTGCTGGACCTGGCTCTGCCACCCGAAGTCATCGAGCTTGACGCGACCGGCGTCGCGCAGTTCACGCGCCGATTCGGCTTCCTGGACAAGCCGGTGCGGATTCGGTTTCGCCTGCTGGATGCGGCCTTGCCCAGCCTGCCGGGCTGCGAAGGCCGGCCCGACATCACTCTGGACGCTGCGAGCTTCGCGGCGCTGGCGCTACCCGTCGAGCGCGTCGTCATCACCGAGAACGAGACCAACTTCCTCGCCTTCCCGCCGGCTGCGGGCGCCATCGTCGTCTTCGGCGCGGGCTACGGTTGGGAACCGCTGGCGCGCGCCTCGTGGCTGCATCGATGCCAGCTGCACTACTGGGGCGACATCGACACCCACGGATTCGCCATCCTCGACCAACTGCGTGGCTACTTCCCCGGTGCGGCGTCCTTCCTCATGGACCGTGCGACGCTCCTAGCCCACCGCCTGCACTGGGGCGAGGAGCCCGACCCCGCGCGCCACGACTTAGCGCGTCTCACGCCCGAGGAGGCGGCCGTCTATGACGACCTCCGATTCGATCGCCACCAGCCACGGCTGCGACTGGAGCAGGAGCGCGTGGGCTTCGGCTGGTTGAGCGCGCGGCAAGCCGCGCTGTTCGGGGTGAGCACGCAGAACCCGCCGACGTGAGCGCGGCCCCTATGAAAGCGCGCTTTTGTGATGGCGCCTTACAGTAAAGCATGCTTTACATGGAGCAGCGGGGGCTGTTGCGGGAGCCGCTGATGTACCTGAGTGCTTACCTCAAGCAGCACCAGTCCGAGTACTACCGGCGCCTGTCGGCCATCCGCGGCGACGGCGACTGGGAGGGCTGGGTGTCCTTCTTCCGGGAAGGCGTGGCTGCGGCGTCCGCGGATGCGGAGCGCAGCATCATCGACGTGGCCAGCCTGATCACGGCCGACCGCAAGCGCCGCCGTCAAGCTGCTGGAGGATCTCGGCATCCTGGCCGAGCTCACTGGGCAGAAGAAGAACCGCGTCTACAGCTACCAGGCTTACGTGGACCTGCTCTCCCGGTGACGGGCGCCTCACGAGCCCGAAGGCGCCCGCGGATCTTCCAGATACCCATTTTCACGCAATCCGAGCGGATGGATTGCCGTGACGCAGCTTGCATAGTGTGCCCCAATATAGGGATACAAATGAGGTGATCCGCCATGCAAACCTTCACCATCCGCGAACTGCGCGAACGCTCCGGCGAGCTTAGCCGCGAGGCCGAGCAAGGCCGGCTCGCGCTCGTCACCCGCCACGGTCAGCCCTTGTTCGTCAGCGTTCCCTTCACCGACGAGCTGCTGGAAGCGGGTGTCCATACGGCATTGGCCGTCAACCTGTTCAAGAGCGGCGAGATCACCTCCGCGCGCGCGGCCAAGCTGGCACGGATGAGCCTGCCGCAATTTCTGGAGCATCTCAGCGCACGGGGCGTCCCGGTGGTCGATCACGAACCGGCTGAACTGGAGCAGGAGCTTGCCGCCTTCGATGCGGCGCGATGAGTCGACCCGTCGTCGCCTCCGACGCCGGGCCGCTGCTCGCAGGTACGTCCAGGCCAACGGCTATCGCGTCTCGCCGGCTCTCATCGATGCTGCCCTGAAGCTCGCGGACGAGGCAAGCTGACCGGCTGTGATGGGCGGTCACCATGAGCGCGACGACGACTACGACGTGCTGGGCGACGGGCGCGCCATCGCCAGCGCGTCGGCCAGGCGGTCGAAGGTGTCGGCATCGATCAGCCCCGAGGCCAGTGCGGCGTCGCGCAGACTGAGGTCGCCCGCTTGCGCGTCGTGCGCGATGCGCGCCGCGGCCTCGTAGCCGATGTGCGGGCTCAGCGCGGTGACCAGCATCAGGTCGCGCTCCAGGTACGCGGCGATGCGCTTGCGGTCGGGCTCGATGCCGCGCGCGCAGTAGCGCTCGAACGCGTCGCAGCCGCCGGCCAGCAGCTCGATGCTTTCCAGCACCGCGTGCAGCATCAGCGGCTTGTAGGCGTTGAGCTGGAAGTTGCCCTGGCTGCCGGCGAAGGCCACCGTCGCGTCGTTGCCGAACACGCGCACGCAGACCATCGCCAGCGCCTCGCATTGCGTCGGGTTGACCTTGCCCGGCATGATCGACGAGCCCGGCTCGTTGGCCGGCAGCACGAGCTCGCCCAGGCCGCAGCGCGGCCCGCTGGCCAGCCAGCGCACGTCGTTGACGATTTTCAGCAGCGCCATCGCCAGCGTGCGCAGCGCCGCCGACACCGCCACCACCGTGTCGTGCGCGGCCAGCAGCGCCGCCTTGTGCGGCGCCTCGCGCAGCGGCAGCCCGCTGCGCGAGGCCAGTTCGCGCACGCACAGCGCGGCCAGCCGCGGATGCGCGTTCAGCCCGGTGCCCACCGCGGTGCCGCCCAGCGCCAGTGCGCCGAGCGCGTCGACGCCGGCGGCCAGCGCCGCGCGCGCCTGCTCGAGTTGCGCGGCCCAGGTGTCGAACTCCTGGCCCAGCGTGATCGGCGCGGCGTCCTGCAGATGGGTGCGCCCGACCTTGACCAGCTCGGCGTGTGCGCGCGCCTGCGCCTGCAGCGTGGCGCCCAATGTGTCCAGCGCCGGCAGCAGCGCAGCGCGCAGCTCGGCGGCGATCGCCAGGTGCATCACGCTGGGGAACACGTCGTTGGTCGACTGGCCGCGGTTGACGTGGTCGTTCGGATGCACCGGCCCGGCGCTGCCCAGCGCGCAGCCCAGGATTTCATTGGCGCGGTGCGCGATCACCTCGTTGGCGTTCATGTGCGTCTGCGTGCCCGAGCCGGACTGGTACACACCCAGCGGGAATTCGTCGTCGAAGCGTCCGTCGGCCACTTCGGCGGCGGCCTGCGCGATCGCCGCTGCGATCGGCTGCGGCAGTTCGCCGAGTTCGAGGTGGGCGAGCGCGGCGGCCTGCTTGAGCTGGCCGAAAGCGCGGATCACCGCGCGCGGCCAGCGCAGCCGCTGCGCGGCGACGGGGAAATGCTCGAGCGCGCGTGCGGTCTGCGCGCCCCAGTAACGGTCCTCGGGCACCTCGACGGCCCCCAGGGAATCGGTCTCAAGGCGCATCGGCGACCTCCGGCGAGCGCGGCGGGCGGCAGCTTCCGTCCAGCCCGCCGCCGATGCGCCGATTCTGCGCGCGCGGCGCGGCGCGCGCTATACCCGGCGCCGGCAGGGTCTTTGCCGCCCGCCTAGCATCGTCGGCTTCGATCAACCCTGAGGAGACGACGATGGCGACCATCACCCTGCGCGGCACCCCGACCCGGGTCGACGGCACGCTGCCCACGCGCGGCGCCAAGGCGCCTGCGCTGTGCCTGACCGATGCGAAGCTGGGCGAGGTAGGCCTCGACGCTTACGCCGGCCAGCGCAAGGTGCTCAACATCGTGCCCTCGCTGGACACGCCGACCTGCGCGCAGTCGACGCGCCACTTCAACGCCGACGCCGCGGCGCTGCGCGACACCGTGGTGCTCGTGGTGTCGGCCGACCTGCCGTTCGCCGCCTCGCGCTTTTGCAGCGTCGAGGGGCTCGACAAGGTCGTCACGCTGTCGACCTTCCGCCACCCCGAATTCCTCGACGACTGGGGCGTGCGCATCGCCGACGGCCCGCTGCGCGGGCTGACCGCGCGCGCCGTGGTCGTGCTCGACGCCGACGACCGCGTGCTGCACAGCGAGCTGGTGCCCGAAATCGCGCAGGAGCCGGACTACGCGGCCGCGCTGGCCGCGCTGCGCTGACCCGCGGCCGGCGCGCTCACTCGACCAGCGCGCGGCGCACCGCGTGCTCCCAGGCCTGCATGCGCGCCGTGGCCGCAGCGCGCGTCATGCGCGGCTCGAAGCGGCGCTCGATGACGCAGCGCGGCTCGAGCTCGTCCCAGCCGCGATACACGCCGCAGCTCAGGCCCGCCAGCCACGCGGCGCCGCGCGCGGTGGTCTCGAGCTGTGCCGGGCGCAGCACGTCGATGCCGAGCAGGTCGGCCTGGAACTGCATCAACAGGTCGTTGGCGCTGGCGCCGCCGTCCACGCGCAACTCGCGCAGCGGCGCGGCGCCGGCGGCACGCGCGTCGGCGTCCATCGCCGCCACCAGGCTCGCGCTCTGGAACGCGATGCTCTCCAGCGCGGCGCGTGCCAGGTGCGCCAGCGTGGTGCCGCGGCTGAGGCCGCAGATCAGCCCGCGCGCGTCGGGTCGCCAGTACGGCGCGCCCAGCCCGGTGAACGCGGGCACGAAATACACACCGGCGCTGTCGTCGACGCTGCGCGCCAGCGCCTCGACTTCGGCGCTGCCGCCGATCGCGTGCAGGCCGTCGCGCAGCCACTGCACCACAGCGCCGCCGACGAACACGCTGCCTTCGAGCGCGAAGCCTGCGTCGCGCGCCGGCTCCACGCAGGCCGTGGGTGTCGTCAACAGACCGCGGGCGCTGTGCAGCGCGTGCGCTCCGGTATTGAGCAGCACGAAACAGCCGGTGCCGTAGGTGTTCTTCGCCTGCCCGGGGTGCACGCAGCCCTGGCCGAACAGCGCGGCCTGCTGGTCGCCGACCAGCGCGCCGATCGGCAGCGGCGCGTCGAACACCCCCGGCGCGGTCTGCGCGTAGACATGGCCGCTGGGGTGCACCGCGGGCAGCAGCGCACGCGGCACGTCGAAGGCGCGCAGCAGCTCCTCGTCCCAATCGCCGCGGTGGATGTTCCACAGCAGCGTGCGCCCGGCGTTGCTGACGTCGGTGGCGTGCACCGCCTGCGCGCGCGTGGCCGCGTCGGCGCCGCCCGACAGCAGCCACAGCAGCCAGCTGTCGACGGTGCCGAACGCCAGTTCGCCGCGCGCGGCCCGCGCGCGCGCCCCGGGCAGCGTGTCGAGCAGCCATTTGAGTTTGGTCGCCGAGAAATAGGGGTCGAGCACCAGCCCGGTACGCGCACGCACTTCCTCGTGCAGCCCCTGCGCGCGCAGCGCCTCG
>JAKAHP010000392.1 GCA_021825505.1 Pseudomonadota bacterium | reverse complement strand
CGACGCCGCGCAACAGCACGCCGAGCTCGAGCTGGCGCTCGAGCGCGTCGCCGCGCGGCTGGGCGCGCAGCACGTGGTCAGCGCGCAGCTGCGCGCCGACCACCGCCCCGAGGCGGTGCAGTGCTGGCTGCCGGCGGGGCAGGCGCCGGGCGCACCGCCGCCGCCGTCGCGGCTGCCGCAGCCCGGCTTCCTGCTCGATGCGCCGCTGCGGCTGGCGCAGCGCGGCGAGGTGCCGCTGTACGAAGGCGAGGTCGAGCTGCTGCTCGGCCCCCAGCGCATCGAGGCCGGCTGGTGGGACCGCGACGGCGACGCCACGCGTCACGTCGCGCGCGACTACTGGGT
This sequence comes from Pseudomonadota bacterium, assembly GCA_021825505.1. Lineage (GTDB taxonomy): Bacteria > Pseudomonadota > Gammaproteobacteria > Burkholderiales > Burkholderiaceae_C > Thiomonas_A. Next base: position 2,464 of record JAKAHP010000392.1, on the reverse strand, counting down.
CGCGCGCAGCGCGCGCGCCGGGCTGCTGTGGCTGTTCCAGACCCGCGGCGCCGACGCCGCGTGGTTTCTGCACGGCATCTTCGCCTGACACGGCAGGCCCGCGATGGACACGCTGCCGGCCTACGCCGAGCTGCACTGCCGCTCGAACTTCAGCTTCCTGCAGGCGGCCAGCCACCCCGAGGAGCTGGTGGCGCGCGCCGCCGAACTCGGCTACACGGCGCTGGCGCTGAGCGACGACGCGTCGCTGGCCGGCATCGTGCGCGCGCACCAGGCGGCCAAGGCGCGGGGCTTGAAGCTGCTGGTGGGGGCGCGCTTCGCGCTCGACGACGGCCTGGTGCTGGTCGTGCTGGCCTGCGGCGTCGACGGCTACGGCCGGCTGGCGCAGCTGATCACGCGCGCGCGGCGCGCCGCGCCGAAAGGGCGCTGGCGGCTGACGCGCGCCGACCTCGACGGCGCCGCGCTGGCCGACTGCGTGGTGCTGGCCAGCCTGCCGCGCGCCGCCGACGACGCGCGCCTGCTCGAGCTGGCGCGCTGGCTGCTGCGCCATTTCAGCGGACGCTGCTGGCTGTCGGTCGAGCTGCAGCGCCAGCTCGACGACGCGCAGTGGCTGGCGCGGCTGCGCGCATTGCAGCGCGCCAGCGCCTTGCCGCTGGTGGCCGCCGGCGACGTGCGCATGCACCGCCGCGCACGCCAGCCGCTGCTCGACACGCTGTGCGCGATCCGCCTGGGGCGCCCGCTGACCGAATGCGGCGTCGAGCTGGCGGGCAACGCCGAAGCGCATCTGCGCAGCCGGCTGCGGCTGGCGCTGCTGTACCCGCGCGACCTGCTCGACGCCACGCTCGACGTCGCGGCGCGCTGCAGCTTCTCGCTCGACGAGCTGCGCTACGCCTACCCGTCGGAAGTCGTGCCGCGCGGGCACACGCCCGACTCGTGGCTGCGCCGGCGCGTGCTCGACGGCGCCGCGCGGCGCTGGCCGCAAGGCACGAGCGCGGCGCTGCAGCGCCTCATCGAGCACGAACTGGCGCTGATCGCCGAGCTCGGCTACGCGCATTACTTCCTGACGGTCGACGACATCGTCGCCTTCGCGCGCGGGCGCGGCATCCTGTGCCAGGGGCGCGGTTCGGCGGCCAACAGCGTGGTCTGCTTCTGCCTGGGCATCACCGAAGTCGACCCGGCGCGCATGCAGGTGCTGTTCGAGCGCTTCATCAGCCGCGAGCGCCGCGAGCCGCCCGACATCGACGTCGACTTCGAGCACGAGCGGCGCGAGGAGGTGATCCAGTACCTGTACGCGAAATACGGCCGCGAACGCGCCGCGCTGACCGCCGCGGTGATCAGCTACCGGCCGCGCAGCGCGATCCGCGACGTCGGTGGTGCGCTCGGCGTCGACGCCGCAGCCGTCGAGCGGCTGGCGCGCAATCTGCGGGGCTGGGACGGGCAGGGCCTGGAGCCGGCGCGCCTGCGCGAGGCCGGGCTCGACCCCGACGCGCTGCAGGTGCGCCAGTGGGTCGCGCTGGCGCGCCAGTTGCTGGGTTTTCCGCGCCACCTGTCGCAGCACAGCGGCGGTTTCGTGCTCAGCGACGGCGCGCTGTCGCGGCTGGTGCCGATCGAGAACGCGGCGATGCCGCAGCGCACCGTGATCCAGTGGGACAAGGACGACCTCGACGCGCTGGGCATCCTCAAGGTCGACGTGCTCGCGCTGGGCATGCTCAGCGCCTTGCGCCGCGCGCTGGCGCTGATCCGCCCGGGCTTCACGCTGGCCGACGTGCCGGCCGAGGACGCGGCGACCTACGCGATGCTGTCCAGGGCCGATTCGGTCGGCGTGTTCCAGGTCGAGAGCCGCGCGCAGCAGGGCATGCTGCCGCGGCTGCGCCCGCGCTGTTTCTACGATCTGGTGATCGAGGTGGCGATCGTGCGCCCGGGGCCGATCCAGGGCGGCATGGTCCACCCCTACCTGCGCCGCCGCCAGGGGCTGGAGCCGGTGGTCTACCCCAGCGAGGCGCTGCGCGGGGCGCTGCAGCGCACGCTGGGCGTGCCGGTGTTCCAGGAACAGGTCATGCAGATCAGCATGCTGGCCGCCGGCTTCAGCGCCGGCGAGGCCGACGGGCTGCGCCGCGCGATGGCGGCGTGGCGCCGCCGTGGCGACCTCGAGGCGTGGCGCGAGCGCCTGGTCGGCGGCATGCTCGAGCGCGGCTACGCTGCCGAGTTCGCCCACGGCATCTTCGAGCAGATCAAGGGCTTTTCCGAATACGGCTTCCCGGAGAGCCACGCGGCGTCGTTCGCGCTGCTGGTCTACGCCAGCGCGTGGATCAAGTGCCATCACCCGGCGGCCTTTCTCGTTGCGCTGCTCAACAGCCAGCCGCTGGGCTTCTACACGCCGTCGCAGCTGGTGCAGGACGCGCGCCGCCACGGCGTCGAGGTGCGCCCGATCGACGTGCTGCGCAGCGCCTGGGACAGCACGCTGGAG
>JAKAHP010000051.1 GCA_021825505.1 Pseudomonadota bacterium | reverse complement strand
CGTCGGTCACGCCGCGCCAGCCGGCCTGCTGCGCGTCGGTGTAGATGCCCGGGGTGAAGGCGTAGCCGGTGCCCTGGCGGCTGATCGGCGCGGCTTCGCTGACGATCAGCCCGGCGTCGGCACGCTGCGCGTAGTAGCGCGCGTTCATCGGCTGCGGCACGTCGCCGGGCTGGCCGGCGCGCGAGCGTGTCAGCGGCGCCATCACGATGCGGTTGGGCAGATCAAGCGCGCCGACGCGCAGCGGCGAGAACAGAATCGACGAAGTCATGGCGGGTATCCCTGGGAAGCGGTGGTCGAGCGGCTTGGACACGGCGCGGCGCCCGGCGCGCACGGCCGCTGCGGCAGCCGCGCGCGGCGGGCGCCGCGCGGGTCGACGTGGGAATCGTAGCGATTCCCACGTCGGAGTGCAGGGGGTATCGCCGCGGCTCAGCGGTCGATGTCGCCCAGGCACATGTACTTCAGCTCGACGTATTCCTCGATGCCGTGGTGCGAGCCCTCGCGACCCAGCCCCGACTGCTTGACGCCGCCGAACGGCGCCACCTCGTTGGAGATGATGCCGGTGTTGATGCCGACGATGCCGTATTCCAGCGCCTCGCCGACGCGGAAGATGCGGCCCACGTCGCGGCTGTAGAAATACGCGGCGAGGCCGAACTCGGTAGCGTTGGCCGCGGCGATCGCCTCGGCCTCGTCCTTGAAGCGGAACACCGGCGCCACCGGGCCGAAGGTCTCCTCGCGCGCGCACAGCATGCCCGAGTCGGCGTTGGCCAGCACCGTCGGCGCGTAGAAGCGGCCGCCTTCGGCGTCGATCGCGTGACCGCCGGTCAGCACCCGTGCGCCCTTGGACACCGCGTCGTCGACATGGCGCTGCACCTTGGCCAGCGCTTGCGCGTCGATCAGCGGGCCGATCTGCACGCCGGTGTCGAAGCCGTTGCCGACCTTCATCGCCGCGACGCGCTCGGCCAGGCGCTCGACGAAGGTGTCGTAGACGCCGTCCTGCACGTACAGCCGGTTGGCGCACACGCAGGTCTGGCCGGCGTTGCGGTACTTGCTGGCCAGCGCGCCCTCGATCGCGGCGTCCATGTCGGCGTCGTCGAACACGATGAACGGCGCGTTGCCGCCGAGCTCGAGCCCGAGCTTCTTGATCGTCGGCGCCGATTGCGCCATCAGGATGCGACCGACCTCGGTCGAGCCGGTGAACGACAGGTGGCGCACCACGTCGCTTGAGCACAGCACCTTGCCGATCGCGATCGAGCCGGCGGCGTCGCTGGTCAGGACGTTGATCACGCCGGCCGGCATGCCGGCGCGCTGCGCCAGTTCGATCGCGGCCAGCGCGGTCAGCGGCGTCTGCTCGGCCGGCTTGATCACCACGGTACAGCCGGCGGCCAGCGCCGGGGCGACCTTGCGCGTGATCATCGCCAGCGGGAAGTTCCACGGCGTGATCGCCGCGCACACGCCCACCGGCTGGCGCAGCACCAGCAGGCGCTTGGTCGCGTCCGGGCTGGGGATGGTCTCGCCGTACACGCGTTTGCCTTCCTCGGCGAACCATTCGATGAAGCTGGCGCCGTATACGACTTCGCCGCGCGCCTCGGCCAGCGGCTTGCCCTGCTCGGCGGTCATGATGCGCGCCAGGTCGTCGGCGTGCTGCAGCAGCAGGTCGAACCAGCGGCGCAGCACCGCGGCGCGCGCCTTGGCGGTCAGCGCGCGCCACGCCGGCAGCGCGCGCGCGGCGGCGTCGACCGCGGCGTCGGCTTCCTGCGCGCCGAGTTTGGGCACTTGCGCCAGATGCGCGCCGGTGGCCGGATCGTGGATGGCGACTCTGGCCGGCGCGTCGATCCAGCGGCCGTCGATCAGGGCCTGGGTCTTCAGCAGCGACGGGTCTTGGAGCAGGGACAGGGCGTTGGCGGACATGGTGGGGGATGGGGTCGGAAAAATCAGTGATCCTGGAAATTTAGTGTGCCGGCGCCGATTTTGCACAGAGCCACATCGGCGAGCTCCGCCCAACCACCGCACGCCGTGCCTAAAATGAACGATTCGCCGGCGCGCAGCGATCCGGCCGCCACAGGTGCCCGCATGAACGTATCCGACATCCGCGAAAAATTCCTCGCCTACTTCGCCGCGCAAGGCCATGCCCGCGTGCCGTCGTCGCCGCTGGTCCCGGCCAACGACCCGACGCTGCTGTTCACCAATTCCGGCATGGTGCAGTTCAAGGACGTGTTCCTCGGCCAGGACAAACGTCCCTACAGCCGCGCGACCACCGCGCAGCGCTGCGTGCGCGCCGGCGGCAAGCACAACGACCTGGAAAACGTCGGCTATACCGCGCGCCATCACACGTTCTTCGAGATGCTGGGCAATTTCAGCTTCGGCGACTACTTCAAGCGCGACGCGATTCGCTACTGCTGGGAGTTGCTCACCGGGGTCTACCGCCTGCCCGCCGACAAGTTGTGGGTGACGGTCTACCAGGACGACGACGAGGCCTATTCGATCTGGGCCGACGAGATCGGCGTGCCGCGCGAGCGCATCGTGCGCATCGGCGACAACAAGGGCGCGCGCTACGCCTCGGACAATTTCTGGCAGATGGCCGACACCGGCCCCTGCGGGCCCTGCTCGGAGGTGTTCTTCGACCACGGACCCGAGGTCTGGGGCGGGCCGCCGGGGTCGCCCGACGCCGACGGCGACCGCTACATCGAGATCTGGAACCTGGTGTTCATGCAGTTCGAGCGCAGCGTCGCCTCGGAGACGGCGTTCGCCAGCGAGGTCGAGGCGCAGGCGGCCAAGGCCGCCGCCGAGCGTGACGGCACCATCGCCCAGGTCGTGCGCGTCGGCGAGACCTGGAAGATGACGACCTATGCGCAAAAACCGCTGCCGCGCCCCTGCGTCGACACCGGCATGGGGCTGGAGCGCATCGCCGCGGTGCTGCAGCATGTGCACAGCAATTACGAGATCGACCTGTTCTCGCGCCTGATCGCCGCGGCGGCGCGCGAGACCGCGTGCCAGGACCTCGGCCATGTCTCGCTGAAGGTGATCGCCGACCACATCCGCGCCTGCGCCTTCCTGATCGTCGACGGCGTGATTCCGGGCAACGAGGGGCGCGGCTACGTGCTGCGCCGCATCGCGCGGCGCGCGCTGCGCCACGGCTACAAGCTGGGCCAGCACCAGCCGTTCTTCCACCGCCTGGTGCCCGACCTGGTGGCCGAGATGGGCGTTGCCTACCCCGAGCTGGCGGCCGCCGCCGCGCGCATCGCCGAGGTGCTCGAGGCCGAGGAGCGCCGCTTCGGCGAGACCCTGGCCAACGGCATGCGCATTCTCGACGCCGAGCTCGACACGCTGCGCGCCGCCGGCGGCGCGCAACTGCCTGGCGCCATCGCGTTCACGCTGTACGACACCTACGGCTTCCCGCTGGACCTGACCGCCGACGTGTGCCGCGAGCGCGGCGTCGGCGTCGACGAGGCCGGCTTCGACGCCGCGATGCAGCGCCAGCGCGACCAGGCGCGCGCCAGCGGCAAGTTCAAGATGGCCGGCGGGCTCGACTACGACGGCGCGACGACGCGCTTCGAAGGCTACGACACGCTGCAGCTGGATGGCTGCACGGTGCTGGCGCTGTATGCCGGGGGCAGCGCGGTGGCGCAGCTGCAGGCCGGGCAGGACGGCGTCGTCGTGCTCGACCGCACGCCGTTCTACGCCGAGTCCGGCGGCCAGGTCGGCGACAGTGGCGAACTCGTGCACGGCGACGCGCTGCGCTTTCTGGTGCACGACACGCAGAAGATCCAGGCCGAGGTGTTCGGCCATCACGGCCGCGTCGAGCGCGGCACGCTGCGTGTCGGCGATCGCGTCGACGCCGGCGTCGACATCGCCCGACGCCGCGCGACCATGCGCAACCACAGCGCGACCCACCTGCTGCACAAGGCGCTGCGCCTGGTGCTGGGCGAGCATGTGCAGCAGAAGGGCTCGCTGGTCGACGCCGACAAGACGCGGTTCGATTTCGCGCACGACGCGCCGCTGAGTGCCGACGAGATCGCCCGCGTCGAGCTGTGGGTCAACGAGCAGATCCTGCACAACACGCCGACCAGCGCGCGCGTGCTGCCGCTGGACGAGGCGCGCAAGACCGGCGCGATGATGCTGTTCGGCGAGAAATACGGCGACACCGTGCGCGTGCTCGACATCGGCGACAGCCGCGAGCTGTGCGGCGGCACCCACGTCGCGCGCAGCGGCGACATCGGCAGCCTGCGCGTGCTGGCGCAAGGCGCGGTGGCCGCCGGCGTGCGCCGCATCGAGGCCACCACCGGGCTGAACGCGCTCGCGCTGGGCCAGCGCCAGGGCACGCAGCTGGCCGAGCTGGCCGAGCTGCTCAAGGCCCCCGAGGACGAACTGGCGCGGCGTGCCGCGCAACTGCTCGAGCAGCAGCGCGTGCTGGAACGCGAGCTGGCCGCGCTGAAGAGCCGGCAGGCGGCCGCGCGCGGCGCCGAGCTGGCCGCGCAGGCGCAGCGCCTGGGCGCGGTCGCCGTGCTCGCCGCGCGCCTGGACGGGGCCGACGCGGCGACGCTGCGCGGCGTCGTCGATCAGCTCAAGGCCGCGCTCGGCGAGGCCGTGGTGCTGCTGGCCGCGGTCGACGGCGAGCGCGTGCAACTGGCCGCCGGCGTCAGCGCCGCGCTGAGCGCGCGGCTCAAGGCCGGCGAGCTGGTCAGCCACGCTGCGCAACAGGTCGGCGGCAAGGGCGGCGGGCGCGCCGACTTCGCGATGGCCGGCGGCAACCAGCCGCAGCAGGTCGACGCGGCGCTGCAGGCCGCGCGCGACTGGATCGCGCAGCGCCTGGGCTGAGCCGCGATGACGCGCCGCATCCTGCTCGGGGTGTCCGGCGGCATCGCCGCCTACAAGGCCTGCGAGCTGACGCGCCTGCTGGTCAAGGCCGGCTGCGCGGTGCAGGTCGCGATGAGCGAGGCGGCCACGCGTTTCGTCGCGCCGCTCACGTTCCAGGCGCTGTCGGGGCGCGCCGTCGCGCTCGACCTGTGGCAGCCGCAGGCGGCCGACGGCATGGACCACATCGCGCTGGCGCGCGCCGCCGACGCCTTCGTCGTCGCGCCGGCCAGCGCCGACCTGCTGGGCAAGGCCGCGCAAGGCCGCGGCGACGACCTGCTGAGCAATCTGCTGCTGGCGCGCGACGCGCTGCCCACGCTGCTGGCGCCGGCGATGAACCGCGCGATGTGGGCCAACCCGGCGGTACAGCGCAATGTGGCGCTGCTGCGCGGCGACGGCGTGCGGCTGGCCGGGCCGGCCAGCGGCGAGCAGGCCTGCGGCGAGACCGGCGAAGGCCGGCTGCTCGAACCCGAGCTGCTGCTGGCCGAGATCGACGCGCTGCTGGCGCCGCAGAACCTGCGCGGGCGCCGCGTGCTGCTGACCGCCGGGCCGACCCACGAGCCGTGGGACGCGGTGCGCTACCTCGGCAACCGCTCCAGCGGCAAGATGGGCTGGGCGCTGGCGCGCGCGGCCTGGGAGCGCGGCGCCGAAGTCGTGCTGGTGGCCGGCCCGAGCGCGCTCGAGCCGCCGCACGGCGTGCGTACGGTGCCGGTCGAGACCGCGCAGCAGATGCGCGACGCAGTCATCGCCGAGTTGCAGCGCGCGCGCATCGACCTGTTCATCGCCGCCGCCGCGGTGGCCGACTGGCGTCCGGCCGATGCGCTCGCCGGCAAGCTGAAAAAGCAGCCCGGCGCGGCGCCGCCGACGCTGGCGCTGGCGCTGAACCCCGACATCCTGGCCGAAGTCGCGGCACGGCCCGATGCGCCGTACTGCGTCGGCTTCGCCGCCGAGGCCGACGACCTGCAGGCGCAGGCGCAGGCCAAGCGTGTGCGCAAGGGGGTGCCGCTGCTGGTCGGCAACCTCGGCGCGCAGGCCTTCGGCCGTGACGACAATGCGGTCGTGCTGGTCGATGGCAGCGGCGTGCGCGAACTGCCGCGCGCGCCCAAGCTCGAACTGGCGCGCCACATCATCGACGAGGTCGCGGCGCGCCTCGACGCCTTGCCTTCTTCTCCTGCCGAACGATGACCCTGCCGATCGAAGTCCGTCTGCTCGACCCGCGGCTGCGCGAGCAGCTGCCCGCGTACGCGACGCCGGGCGCCGCCGGCATGGATCTGCGCGCCTGCCTCGAGGCGCCGCTGGAGCTGGCGCCGGGCCAATGCGAGCTGATTCCCACCGGCATCGCGATGCACATCGCCGATCCCGGCTATTGCGCGTTGATCCTGCCGCGTTCGGGGCTGGGCCACAAGCACGGCATCGTGCTGGGCAATCTGGTCGGGCTGATCGACGCCGATTACCAGGGACCGCTGATGGTCAGCTGCTGGAACCGCGGGTCCTCCGCGTTCACCGTGCAGCCGCTGGAGCGCTTGGCGCAGCTGGTCATCGTGCCGGTGGTGCAGGCGCGCTGGAGCGTGGTCGACGCGTTCACGCCGAGCGCGCGCGGCGAGGGCGGTTTCGGCTCGACCGGGCGCTGACGCCGCCGCGGCGGCGCCGGCTGCGCCGTCACGGCGTCATGAACAGGCCGTTGTCGGCGTCGTCGAGCTGGGCGCTGCGCGCTTCACGCTCGTCGGGGTCGGGCTCGCGCACCTCGAGCACCGTGTAGCGCACGCGCAGCGCCATGCCGGCCAGCGCGTGGTTGCCGTCGAGCACCAGCTTGTCGCCGGCGATGTCGGTGATCGTGTAGATCACGCCGGGCGCGCCGGGAGCGCAGCCGGGAGGCAACTGCTCGAACTGCATGCCCGGCTCGATCGCGTCGGGAAAGCATTCGCGCATTTCCACGCGCAGCAGCTCGGGGTCGTAGTCGCCGAAGGCCTCGTCGGGTTCGATCTGCAACTGGCCGCTGGCGCCGGCCTCCTTGCCGAGCAGGTCGCGCGCGATCGCCGGCAGCAGGTCGGCGCCGCCGAGGTAGAAATCGGTGCCGTCGGTGTTCTCGGCGATCGGCTCGTTTTGCGCGTCGCTGAGCTGCCAGGCCAGCGTGACGACGGTATCGGGTTGGGCTTGCATCGTGGTCGGCGCCGGGGTCGGCGCATGAAAAGCATTGATGCAAGCTTAATACCTGGCGCGAGGGCGCGGCTAAACTCGGCGCACTTTCGTCCTCCTGCCCACCATGCCGAGTTCATCCTGGCCGCTGCGTGACATCACGCCCGAGCGCTTCCTGCGCGACTACTGGCAGCGCAAGCCGTTGTTGCTGCGCCAGGCGCTGCCCGGTTTCAGCTCGCCGCTGTCGCGCGCCGAGTTGTTCGCGCTGGCGCGCGGCGATGCCGCCGAGAGCCGCGCGGTGGTGCGCGACGGTGAAGACTGGAGCGTGCGCCACGGCCCGTTCGCCGCGCGCGAGCTGCCACCGCTGCGACAGCCGCAGTGGACGCTGCTGGTGCAGGGCGTCGACCTGCTCGACGACCGCGTGGCCGCGCTGCTGCAGCGCTTTCGCTTCGTGCCCGACGCCAGGCTCGACGACATCATGATTTCCTGGGCCAGCGACGGCGGCGGCGTCGGCCCGCATGTCGACGACTACGACGTGTTCCTGCTTCAGGCGCAGGGGCGGCGCCGCTGGCGCCTCGGCCCGGTGCGCGACACCAGCATGCGCTCGGGCCAGGCGCTGAAGCTGCTGCGTCATTTCGAGCCCGACACCGACGTCGTGGTCGAGCCCGGCGATCTGCTCTACCTGCCTCCGGGCTGGGGCCACGACGGTATCGCGGTGGGGCCGTGCATGACCTATTCGGTCGGCTTTCGCGCGCCGCCGGCCGGCGAGCTGATGCGCCAGCTGCTGTGGAAGCTGGCCGACGACCAGCCCGGCGGGCCGCGCTACAGCGACCGCGGCCGCATCGACGCCGCGGTGGCCGAGCACCCGGCGCGGCTGCCCGAGGACATGGTCGATTTCCTGCAGCGCGCGTTCGAGCGTCTGCGCCCCGGGCGCCGCGCCTTCGCGCACGCGCTGGGCGAGATGCTGACCGAGCCGAAGAGCCAGGTCTGGTTCGACGCCGACGCGACCCCGCCGGCGCAGCTGCGGCGCGCGCTGCGCCGCGGCGGCCTGCGCCTGGATCGGCGCAGTCGCATGCTCTATACGGCGGACGCGGTGATGATCAACGGCGAGCGCGTCGATGCCCCGCTCGCACGCGCGCGGCTGCTGCGCAAGCTCGCCGATCGCCGCGTGCTCGACGCCGCCGACTGGGCCGCGGCCGACGACGCGCTGCGCGCGCAACTGCTCGAGTGGTGTGCGCAGGGCTGGGCACACCCGCAAGACTGAACCATGGATGCCGACGACACGGAGCGCGAAGCCTTGCCGCTCGGGCGCGAAGCCTGGCAGCAGGGCTTGCGCGCGCTGCTCGCCGACCCCGGGGCCGCATGCTGCCTGTACAGCGCCGATTATGGTGACTGGCCGCTGGGCGAGGTCGCGGTGGTCGAGGCGCTCGACGCCTGGGCGCTGACGCGCCGCCAGCCCGGTTGGCGCATGCTCGCGCGCCGTTACGACGGCCTGGCGCGCGCCGCGCCGCGCTTCGTCGAGTGGCGCACCCGTTTCGCGCATCTGATCGAATGTCGCGAGCTTCCCGACGGGGTCGACGAGCCGGCCGAGGGCGTGCTGCTGAGCGGGCACGGTGTGATCGCGAAGGCCGTCGAGCACGGCCGCGCGGCCCTCGTCTGTCGCGGCGCAGCATGGCTGGCCGCGATGCAGCGCTGGGAGGCGGCATGGGAGCGCTCCCAGCCCGCATTTGCCGCTTATACGCTGGGTTTGTGATTATTGCGCAACACAAGGATCGCCCCACTTGACGCCCCTCGTTGCGGATTCGCGTCGGCGCTATACTACACATCCGCGATTCGGCAAAGCGCCGCTCGGCTGCTAGACGATTTCGTGGCGTAAAAATTTCAGAAGTCTCGCGATTTCTACCTTGCAATAGCTTTACCGATCTGACCCTTTGAGGACACAAATGAAAAAGTCGCTTCTGTTGGCTTCCGTGATTGCGGCGCTCGCTCTGGGCGCGTGCGGCAAGAAGGATGAAACGGCGCCTGCCGCTTCGGCCCCGGCTTCGGCCGCTGCGCCGGCCGCCTCGGCTGCCGCTTCGAAGCCGGCCGCTGCCGCGTCGAAGGCTGCCTCGGCTGCCGCTCCGGCGGCTTCGGGTGCCGCTGCTTCGGCCCCGGCTGCCCCGGCCAGCGCCGCCAGCAAGTAATCGCTGAACGCGGCGGGACCCAGGTCCCGCCGATCAGTGTGAAGAGCCAGCGCAAGCTGGCTCTTTTTTTATCAGTCTGGCGCGACGGGCATGAAAAAACCCGCCGGATCGCGGCGGGTTTTCGAAGGCGGATGCGGCATCAAAGCCGCCCCCGTCACTTGATCTTGGTTTCCTTGTACGACACGTGTTTGCGCGCGACCGGATCGAACTTCATGATTTCCATCTTTTCCGGCTGGATACGCTTGTTCTTCGTCGTGGTGTAGAAGTGGCCGGTGCCGGCAGTCGACTCCAGCTTGATCTTCTCACGTCCGCCCTTGGCTGCCATGGCTTAGCTCCTGTGGAAGTCGAACTTCAGGCTTCGCCGCGCGCACGCAGATCGGCCAGCACGGTGTCGATGCCGACCTTGTCGATCAGCCGCAGACCCGCGTTCGAAATGCGCAGACGCACGAAACGGTTCTCGCTCTCGACCCAGATCCTGCGGTACTGCAGGTTGGGCAGGAAGCGACGCTTGGTTTTGTTGTTCGCGTGGGAAACGTTGTTGCCCACCATCGGACTCTTGCCGGTAACTTGACAGACGCGTGCCATCGCGCACTCCAAAAAATTTCTATGACGAAGCAAAACGTCAAGTATACACGCAATTCGGCAGCCGACCAAATGCGCCCGACTCAGTCATTGCTGAAACCGATCGGTTCGCGTTGCCGCGCGCACGGCTGCGCGTGCACGCGCAGCCAGCGCACCGGCGCCTCGAGCAGTTCCACCGCACTCAGCGCGCCGCCCCACAGGCAGCCGCTGTCCAGGCACAGGGCGCCGCAGCGCCAATGCAGGCCCAGCGTCGACCAGTGACCGAACGCGATCGGCGTGCCGGCGCTGGCGCGTCCCGGGACCGCGAACCAGGGCAGCAGTCCCGGCGTGGCCTTGGCGACGCCTTGCTTGAGGTGAAAGTCGAGCCGCGGCTGGCCGTCGCGCAGGTCGACGAAGCGCGCCCGCGTCAGCGCGTTGACCACGATGCGCCAGCGCGCAGCGCCTTGCAGCGCATCGTCCCAGGCGTCGGGCTGGTTGCCGAACAGCTCGCGCAGGAAGCCCGCGACGTCGTCGCCGCGCAGCTGACACTGCACTTCGTCGGCCAGCTGCAGCGTCTGCGCCACGCTCCACTGCGGCAGCACGCCGGCGTGCACCAGCAGCCAGCCGCGCTCGAACAGCGCCAGCGGGCGCCGTCGTACCCAGTCGAGCAGTTCCTCGCGGTCGGGTGCGTCGAGGATCTCCTGCAGCGTATCGCTGCGATGGCTGCGGCGCACGCCGTGCGCGACCGCCAGCAGATGCAGGTCGTGGTTGCCCAGCAGCGTCTGCGCACTCGCGCCCAGCGCGATCAGCCGGCGCAGCACCGGCAGCGACTGTGGTCCGCGGTTGACCGCATCACCCAGCACGATGATGCGGTCGCGGGTGGGCTCGAAACGCAGCGCGTCGAGCAGTCGGGCCAGCGCGTCATCGCAGCCTTGCAGGTCGCCGATCAGATAGGTTGCCATGGCTCCATAGAATAGCGGGCTGTCGCGCTGCGGTGCGGCCAGCCCAGTCCGCTGACGGACGACACACAAACAGACAACGATGGCGCAACTCGATCCCGGCATCTTCAAGGCGTACGACATTCGCGGCGTGGTCGGCCGCAGCCTCACCGAGCACGCCTGCGTGCACATCGGTCGCGCTTTCGCGACGCTGGCGCGCCAGCGCGGCCAAAGCGCGGTGTGCATCAGCCGCGACGGCCGCGACTCGGGCCCGCAACTGGCCGCAGCGCTGAGCGAGGGCCTGCGCGCCGGCGGCCTCGACGTCGTCGACCTGGGCATGAACGCCACGCCGATGCTGTACTTCGCCTGCGCCACCGGCGACGTGCGCAGCGGCATCCAGATCACCGGCAGCCATAACCCGCCCGAGTACAACGGCCTGAAAATGGTGCTCGACGGCGATGCGCTGCACGGCGAGGACATCGCCGGCCTGCTCGAGCTCACGCGCAGCGAGGCCTACGCCGAAGGCGCCGGCGCGCTGCGCCAGGCCAGCGTGGTCGATCCCTACCTGCAGCGCATCGTGCAGGACATCAAGCTGGCGCGTCCGCTCAAGGTCGCGGTCGACTGCGGCAACGGCGTCGCCGGAGCGTTTGCGCCGCGCCTGCTGCGCATGCTCGGCTGCGAGGTGACCGAGCTGTTCTGCGAGGTCGACGGCAGTTTCCCGAACCACCATCCCGACCCGGCCGACCCGCACAACCTGGAAGATCTGCAGCGCGTGCTGCGCGACACCGACGCCGAGATCGGCCTGGCGTTCGACGGCGACGGCGACCGTCTGGGTGTCGTCACCAAGCACGGCGACGTGATCTGGCCCGACCGCCAGCTGATGCTGTACGCGGCCGACGTGCTGCGCCGCCACCCCGGCGCACCGATCCTGTTCGACGTCAAGTGCACCGCGAATCTGGCGCCGTGGGTGAGCCGCCACGGCGGCGAGCCGATGATGTGGCGCACCGGCCACTCGCTGATCAAGGCGCGCATGAAGGAAGTCGACGCGCCGCTGGCCGGTGAAATGAGCGGCCACATCTTTTTCAAGGATCGCTGGTACGGCTTCGACGATGCGCAATACGGCGCCGCGCGCCTGCTCGAGCTGCTGTCGCGCGTGGCCGACCCCGAAGCCGAGCTGCGCGCGCTGCCCGACGCGGTGGCCACGCCCGAGCTCAAGCTGCCCACCGCCGAAGGCGAGCAGTTCGCACTGTGCGCGCGGCTGCAGCGCGAGGCGCGCTTCCCCGGTGCGCAGCAGGTGCATACGCTCGACGGCGTGCGGGCCGAGTACGCCGACGGTTTCGGGCTGGCGCGACCGTCCAACACCACGCCCTGTGTCGTGCTGCGCTTCGAGGGTCACGACCGCGCCGCGCTGCAACGCATCCAGGACGAATTCCGCGCCGCGCTGCACGGCCTCGACCCGGCGCTGCAGCTGCCGTTCTGACGAGCGCGACGGTGGGCTCCGACCTTGGCGCGCCGCGGCGCGTGCTGCTGGTCAAGACCAGCTCGATGGGCGACGTGGTGCACGCCTTGCCGGTGGTCGCCGACATTCGCGCCGCGTTTGGCGCGGTGACGATCGACTGGCTGGTCGAGGAGGCCTATGCGCCGCTGCTGCGCGCGCATCCGGGCGTGGACCGCGTCATCGAGCTGGCGTTGCGCCGCTGGCGGCGCACTCCCTGCGCGCCCGAAACGCGGCAGCAGTGGCGCGCGCTGCTGGCGCAGTTGCGGCAGCAGCGTTACGACGTGGTGATCGACCTGCAGGGCCTGGTCAAGAGCGCCGCAGTGGCGCGGCTGGCGCGCGGCGAGCACGTCGGGCTCTCATGGGCTTCGGTGCGCGAGCCGCTGGCGGCTTTGTTCTATGCGCGGCGCATGCGCACTTCGCGCGGCCGCACCGAAGCGGCGGTGCCGCGCTGCCGCGAGCTGGCTGCATGGGCGCTGCACTACACGCCGCAAGGCGCGCCGCGCTATGGGCTGCTGGTCGACGCCGAGCAGCCCGACTGGGTCGGCGGTGGCGCTTATGCCGTGCTGCTCAGCGCCACGGCCAAGCCGCGCAAGCTGTGGGACGAGGCGCACTGGGTCGGGCTGGCCGAGGCGCTGCACGCGCGCGGCCTGTGCAGCGTGTTCGCCTGGGGCAACGCGGCCGAGCGCGAGCGCGCCGAGCGCCTGCGCC
>JAKAHP010000391.1 GCA_021825505.1 Pseudomonadota bacterium | reverse complement strand
GCCGGCGACGCCGCGCGCGCCACGGCGCTGCATCCACCAGCCGCCGCCGCAGAGGACCAGCACCAGAGCGGCCTCCAGCGCATAGCCGGCCCACGGACGCTGCGCGAACCAGATTCGGGTCAGCAGATCGTGGCTGAGCATGCGCCCCGCGGTCCAGGCGATGGCGGCGGCGCCGAGGTAGACCACGATCGGGAAGCGCTCGATCAGCTTCAGGATCAGGGTCGAGCCGTACACCACCAGCGGCACGCTGATCAGCAGGCCCAGCACCACCAGCGAGAACCGGCCATGCGAGGCGCCGGCAATGGCCAGCACGTTGTCCATGCCCATCAGCGCGTCGGCGATCACGATCGTGCGCATCGCCGCCCAGAATCCCGCCGCCGGCTTGATCGCGTGCCCGCCATCGTCCTGGCGCAACAGCTTCCAGGCAATCGGCAGCAGCAGCAGGCCGCCGGCCAGCATCAGGCCAGGCAGCTTCAGCAGCCACACCACGATCGCGGTCATGACGATGCGCACGGCGATGGCGCCAAGCGTGCCCCAGAAGATCGCCTGCCTCTGCAGGTGCCTGGGCAGGTTGCGCGCGGCCAGCGCGATGACGATGGCGTTGTCGCCGGCCAGCACCAGGTCGATCAGGATGATCGCGGCAAGGCCGGACCAGAACGTGGACGCAAGGGGATTCATGCAGGCTCCGGCGCGCCGTGCGGGACAGCGTCGGATGCGGGCGCATACCCATCCGCCGCTGCCCATGGTCTTGCTCGCGACCGCGCCGATGGCGGGGCGCCGCGACGACCGGAGCTTGCGCTCGTGATGACGGCCGTCATGCGGGGAACCTTGTGGGAAGTTCCTTGGGAGCTACTCCCCGTGGGAGGGGTCGGGTCATTGTTGGGGCCGCGCGTGCCGCGGTCAAGCCGCGCCATCGAATCGGAACGCGTGCAGCGCCAGCGTGCCCAGCTCCCACGCCGCGTGCAGCCGCTGGCCGCGACCGCCGGCCGCGCCCCAGGCGACGAACAGTGGCAGCAGGTGCTCGGACGTCGGGTGCGCGGACAGGGCCTGCGGCGCCTGCGTGCGCCAGGCTTGCGCTGCGGCGACGTCGCCGGCGGCGACGTGGCGCTCCATCCAGTCAGCGAAGCCGGACGCCCAGGGAGCCGTCGGCCGGTCGCCGCCGCGCCAGTCCAGCGCGCCGAGATTGTGCACGAAGCCGCCGGAGCCGATCACCAGCACGCCTTCGTCGCGCAACGGCACCAGCGCGGCGCCGAGCTCGGCATGCCATGCGGCGTCGCGCGCCGGGTTGACGCTCAGCGCCACCACCGGAATGTCTGCTGCGGGATACATCCGCCGCAGTGGCACCCAGACGCCGTGGTCGATCGGTGCCGTGGCATCCGTCGCGGCGTCGAAACCGGCCCCGCGAAGCAGCGTGCCCGCGCGCAGTGCCAGTTCGGGTGCGCCGGGTGCCGGATAGCGCAGTGCGTAAAGCTCCCGCGGAAAGCCGCCGAAGTCGTGCAGGGTCGCCGGTGCCGGGTTGGCGTTGAGCATCGGCCGCGCTGCATTCATGTGCGCCGAGGCGACCACGATCGCACGCGGTCGCGGCAGTGCAAGACCGAGCGCATCGAGGAAGCGCCCGGTGGGGCTGTCGGCCAGCGCCAGGGTCGGTGCGCCGTGGGATAGGAACAGACTGGGCAGGGCAGTGACGTTGTTCATCGCATCAGCATGATGGCAGTCTGGGCGCCGTACGAGGCCGCATCGCGCGAAAGGGTGTTGCCCGGCTGGAAACAGCCGTGCCGGGAGTTCCCGCGGCAGCCCCTGCCCATCTGGCAAAATGGTCGGCTGGCGTACGCCCGGCGGCGCGCGTCGCTCCCTCCGCTAAAGGATCCCCCGCCCATGTCACAGCACGATATCCGCTCCGCCCAGCGCCCGGCGCCCGACGCGCCGATGGTGGCCATCGCCGACTATGTCGCCGATTACGCCATCACCTCGCAGGAAGCCTACGACACCGCGCGCTACATGCTGATGGACTCTCTGGGCTGCGCGCTGCTGGCGCTGAAGTTTCCCGAGTGCGTCAAGCACCTCGGCCCGGTGGTGCCGGGGGCGACCCTGGCGGGCGGTGCGCGCGTGCCCGGCACCAGTCATGAACTCGATCCGGTACAGGCGGCATTCGCCATCGGCACGCAGATCCGCTGGCTGGACTTCAACGACACCTGGCTGGCGGCGGAGTGGGGCCACCCGTCCGACAATCTCGGCACCATTCTGGCCGTGGCCGATTACCTCAGCCGCAAGGCCGAACGCGAGGGCGGCACGCCGCTGACCCTTCGCGACGTGCTGGGCTGGGCGATCAAGGCGCACGAGATCCAGGGCGGCTATGCGCTGAAGAACAGCTTCAACCGCGTCGGTCTCGATCACGTGATTCTGGTGCGCCTGGCCTCGACCGCGGTGGCGACGCGCATGCTGGGCGGCGACAAGGACGCGATCGTCACCGCGGTGTCGCACAGCTGGATCGACAATGGCGCGCTGCGCACCTACCGGCACGCGCCCAATACCGGGCCGCGCAAGAGCTGGGCCGCGGGCGACGCCTGCCGCCGCGCGGTGATCCATGCCCTCAACGCCGTGGACAAGGGCGTGGTCGGCTACCCCTCGGCGCTCAGCGCTAAAACCTGGGGCTTCTACGACGTGGCGTTCAAGGGCAAGGCGTTCGAGTTCGAGCGTCCGTTCGGCAGTTACGTGATGGAGAACGTGCTGTTCAAGATCAGCTATCCGGCCGAGTTCCACGCGCAGACCGCAGTCGAATGCGCGATGCAGCTGCACGCGCAGGTGTCCGGCCGCCTCGAC
>JAKAHP010000390.1 GCA_021825505.1 Pseudomonadota bacterium | reverse complement strand
CGGCGACGTAGCTCGAGCCGCGTTCGTGGAAGCCGACCAGCACGCCGCCCTTCTTCGGCACCAGCCGCACCGTCAGGCGCGCGCGGTGGCGGTAGCCCCAGCTCGGGCCGGCGAGCGCACGCAGCATGAACTGCGGGCGCAGCTGCGCCAGGTGCAGCAGATCGTCCTCGAGCGTGCGCTGCTTGAACGCGAGCTGCGCGGCGGCGTCGACGTGCTGCATGCTGCAGCCGCCGCACACGCCGAAGTGCGGGCAGCGCGGCGCCACCCGCGTGGCGGCCGGCTCGCGGATCTCGACCGCGTCGCCGCTTTCCCATTTCGGCTTGCGCCGGCTGATGCTGGCGCGCACGAGCTCGCCGGGCAAGGCGCCGGCGATGAACACCACCTTGCCGTCGGCGCGGTGGGCGACGCCGCGCGCCTCCAGATCAAGCGCTTCGACGCGCAGCCATTCGTCGGATATCGTCGGTTTCATCGGATTGCGGGGCATGCACGGGGCAGCCCTCGGGGTTCGAGTCTCAGTCGGGCACGGCCCAGGCCTGCAGATATTCGGCCCAGTGCTCCTCGTGCACCGCCCACTCGGCCAAGGTGGCGCGCACCAGCGCGACCTCGTCGCTGTGCTGCGCCGGCGACAGCCCGCCGCGCATCAGCTGGAAGCGGCAGTACAGCAGATAGGTGTTGAGCACGTCGGTCTCGCAATAGCGCCGTACCGCGTCGCGCTGGCCGCCGTTCCACGCGCTCCATACCTGCGAGCCGTCCATGCCGAGCTTGCCCGGCAACCCGCACAGCTGCGCCATCAGGTCCATGCCGGCGTTGGCGCGCGGCTGGTACAGCGCGAGCAGGTCCATCAGGTCGAGGTGACGGGTGTGGTAACGCGAGATGTAGTTGTTCCACTTGTACTCGCGGTCGTCCTCGCCCATGTCCCAGTATTTCGGCGCCTGCACCCCGTGCACCAGCGCGCGGTAGTGCAGCACCGGCAGGTCGAAGCCGCCGCCATTCCACGACACCAGCTGCGGCTCGAGGCGGTCGATCAGCTTGAAGAAGCCCTGCACCACCGCGCCCTCGCTGGCGCCGTCGTCGACGTAGGAGTGCACTTTCAGGCCCTTGGCCGGGTCGCGGAAGATGCACGAGATCACGACCACGCGCTGGCAGGCGATCGGCAGGAAATCGCTTCCGGTGGCCTCGCGCCGGCGCTGCTGCGCCTGCTCGACGGTGGCGGCCTCGTCCAGCCCGGGATCGGCCAGCCCGGCCGCGCGCAGCGCCGCGGCGTCGGGCACGGTCTCGATGTCGAACACCACGATCGGGGCGCCCCTCACAGCACGGCCCCCTTGTCGACGCCGCCGCGGTCGAGGCGTCGTTTGAGCTTGAGCAGCGTTTCCTGCTGGATCTGGCGCACGCGCTCGCGCGTCAGGTCGAGGCGATGCGCCAGCGCCTCGAGGGTCTCGGGATCGCGCCCATACAGACCGAAGCGCGCCTCGACGATTTCGCGTTCGCGCTGGTCGAGCGTGCGCAGCCAGCTTTCGAGCAGCTCGGTGACCTCGTGCGCCTGCGCCGTGTCGTCGGGGCTCGGCGTCTGCAGGTCGGCGAACTGCTCGGCGTAGCTCTCGCCGCCGCTTTCGTGCACGACGTCGAGCGACGCCGGGAGTTCGCCCAGGCTGAGCAGGTCGAGCACGTCGTCGGCGCTGCGCCCGGTCAGGCTCGCGATGTCCTCGACCGAGGCGCTGCCGGTGGCGCTGGACTCCTCGAGGTGCCGGCGCGCGCGCAGCACCTGGTTGAGTTCGCGGATGACGTGCACCGGCAGCCGGATGGTGCGCACCTGCTGCATGATCGCGCGCTCGACGTTCTGCCGTATCCACCAGCTGGCGTAGGTCGAGAAGCGGAAGCCGCGCTCAGGCTCGAATTTCTCGATCGCGTGCATCAGCCCGAGGTTGCCCTCCTCGATCAGGTCGGCCAGCGCCAGGCCGCGCCCGGCGTAGCCCTTGGCGATGCTGACGACCAGCCGCAGATTGTGCTCGACCATCGCCTGGCGCGCCTCGAAATCGCCCTGGCGCGCGCGCATCGCGGTGTCGTATTCCTGCTCCGGGGTCAGCAGCGGCTTGGCACGGATCTGGTTCAGGTAGACCTGCAGCACGCTCTGCCCGCCGGCGTCGGCCGCCAGCGCGCCGAACAACTCGTCGGAGGCGGCTTCACCGTCGCCGTCAGCGCGATCGGGCGGATCCTGGGGCGGGGGCGGCTTGGGCGTGCGCGGCATCGCGTGTCTCCGGGGGGAACGCGGCACGCGCTTCAGCGCGCCGGAAGCACTTGCATCGGATCGATCGGCTTGCCGCGCAGCCTGACCTCGAAATGCAGCTCGACGCGAGGCGCGTCGCTCGAACCCATCAACGCCACCGGCTGCCCGGCTGTCACGTTCTCGCCATCCTTGACCAGCAAGCGGTCATTGTGCGCATACACCGAGATGTAGTCGGCGTTGTGCTTGACGATGACCAGATTGCCGAAGCCGCGCAACTCGTTGCCGGCGTATACCACACGGCCCGCCGCCGCCGCACGCACCGTCTCGCCGCGCGCACCGGCGATGTCCAGCCCCTTGCTCGACGCGCCGTTGTAGCCCTGCAGCACCTTGCCCGGCACCGGCCACTGCCAATGCAGCGCTGCGGCCGCCGGCATGGGCCGTGCCGCCGGCGCATGCGCTGGCGACGCGGCCGATGCCGGCGCGGGTGCGGGTGCGGGTCGCGATGCATGCGAGGCCGCGCGCTGCGGCATCGACGCGTTGCGGTTCGGCGCTGCGCTCGACGCGGCCGCCGGCGCGCCCAACGGCACCGGCTGCGCCA
>JAKAHP010000050.1 GCA_021825505.1 Pseudomonadota bacterium | reverse complement strand
CCTGCTGCTGCGTGCCTGGGAACATCTGCAGGCCGGCGGTGCCGGCGAGAAGGCGATCGGCCACGTCGCTGAGGTGCTGTATCACCGCGCACAAGGTTCGGGACATACGCGCAAATCGGTGCCCGAGATCCTGGCGGCCGGCCAGGCCGCGCTGCAGGCGCATTTCCAGCGCCTGGGGCTCGCGGTCGAAGTGCAGCCCGGGCCGTTCCCGCCGTCGTATCGCGTGCGCTGGCCGCTGCCGGAGCCGAAGCCGCTGGTGTCGATCCTGGTGCCCACGCGCAACCAGCTCGGCTTCCTGCAGCGCTGCGTCGAGTCGGTGATCGAGAAGACCAAGTACCCGGCGTATGAAATCATCGTCATCGACAACGACAGCGACGACGCCGACACCTGCCGCTACCTCGACGCGATCGAGGCCCGCGAGGCCGAACTGGCGGGACGGCTGCGCGTGCTGCGCCAGCCGGGGCCGTTCAATTTCTCGGCAATGAACAACGCTGCCGCACGTGCAGCGCGCGGAGACTATCTGCTGCTGCTGAACAACGATACCGCGGCACTGCACGACGACTGGCTCGACGAGATGATGGGCCACGCGGTGCGCCCCGATGTGGGCATCGTCGGCGCCAAGCTGCTCTATCCCGACGGCAAGATCCAGCACGCCGGCGTGATCCTGGGCATGCGCGGTCCGGCCGAGCATCCGTTCATCAACCGCCCGCCCGAGGATCGCGGCTATTTCGGCCGCGCCCAGCTGGTGCAGGATCTGTCGGCGGTCACCGGCGCCTGTCTGCTGGTGCGCAAGAGCGTCTACGAGCAGGTCGGTGGTCTCGACGAGACCGACTTCAAGGTCTCCTACAACGACATCGACCTGTGCCTGAAGGTGCGCGAAGCGGGCCTGCGCATTGTTTTCACGCCGTTTGCGTTGCTGCTGCACGAAGGCTCGGCAAGCCAGAAAGGCAAGGTCGAGACCGCGCCCGACGCGGCCAAGCTCAAGCGCTTCGCGGCCGAAAAGAACGCGATGTACCGCAAGTGGCTTCCCGCGCTGGCGTTCGACCCGGCGTACAACCGCCACCTGAGCCTGGCCTCGACCGACTTCCTGCTCGACGACCAGCCCTGCCTGAGCTGGGACCCGGAGTGGCGCCCGCGCCCGCGCATCCTGGTGCATCCGGCGGACCGCGAGGGCTGCGGCGAGTACCGCATCATTTCACCGATGCGCGCGCTGAACCGCGCCGGCATGACCCAGGGCTGGGAGACGATGCGTCTGTTCGAGCCGGCCGAGATGCAGCGCATGGACCCCGACGTGCTGGTCGTGCAGCGCCAGATGGAATGGCCGCAGATCGAAGCGATCGAGCGCCACGGGCGCTACCACCGCGCGTTCCGCGTGTTCGAGATCGACGACCTGATCACCAACCTGCCGGTCAAGAGCGTGCACAAGAAGCAGATGCACAAGGACATCGCCAAGCGCTTCCGCAAGGCGGCGGGGCTGTGCCACCGGCTGGTCGTCGCCACCGAGCCGCTGGCGCAGGCCTACGCCGGCTTCGCCGACGAGGTCGTGGTCTGCCCGAACCATGTCGAAGGTGCGCGCTGGGGGCATCTGCAGCCGGCGCGCGCCGAGCGCGCGCGGCCGCGCGTCGGCTGGGCCGGAGGTATCGGCCACACCGGCGACCTCGAGTTGATCGCCGACGTCGTGCGCGACACCGCGAAGGACGTCGACTGGGTGTTCTTCGGCATGTGCCCCGACTCGCTCAAGGGCGTGGTCAAGGAGTTCCACCCCGGCGTGCCGCTCGACCAGTATGCAGCCAAGCTGGCCGCGCTCGACCTGGATCTCGCGGTGGCGCCGCTGGAGGACAACACATTCAATGACGCCAAGAGCCATCTGCGGCTGCTCGAGTATGGCATCCTCGGCTATCCAGTGCTTTGCTCGAACCTGACTCCTTATCAGGGCGACTTCCCGGTCATGCGTGTGGCCAATCGCTACCGCGACTGGATACGCGCGCTACGTGAACTGCTTGGCGACCGTGATGCGCTTCGCGCCCAAGGCGACGCGTTGCGCAACAAGGTGCGTGCCGACTGGGTTCTCGAGGATCATCTCGACCGCTGGATGAAGGCGTGGACTCCATGACGAGCGTCGAAGCGCATGTCCCGCGGCAGAACCGTTACCGCCCCCGGAACGAGCCCCTGCACTGGGGGCGGTAGTGGAAAATCTCACTGGCCAATTCCAGTCGCATAGCCAGGACAAGGACCGCTGATTGGGCGCGGCGCAGTGAAGCGCGGGCTGCGCGCGACAACGCGTCGCACCACGCCACTTATACCCCCTCCGCCGCGCTCACATCCTTCAAGGCGATGTAAAGGATACTGCTCGGCTTCAAGCCAAGCGCTGCGAACGTGTCAGCGCCGAAATACTCGATGCCAAACTGCATGACCTTGAATCCTGCACGCTCGATACGCGCGACATAATCCGCATGCGCGTAAAGGCGAACATGGTCGTCTTGCCCAAAACGTGCCCAGCGAATCGCGGGCGATGTTTCCGTGGGATCTTCGATGGTCGTCGTCAACCCCAAGGCGATTGGCGCCATGACCAAACCTGCCCCACCCGGCTTTGTAATGCGCCAGAGCTCCTGCAGCGCGCGCGAATCGTCGGCGACATGCTCGAGCACGTGGCTGCAGATAAAAAAATCCACACTACCATCGGAAAATGGCAACTGCATCAAATCCACACCGCGGTGGTCGACGCCATCCATCATGAGATCCGCGGTCGAATAGTTGTCAAACAACCGAACGTGGCGCAAGTATTTCTCAAGCATCGCCTCCGGCGCGAAATGCATCACGCTGATACTACGCGGCAACATGCCTTGATCAACCGAGCGCTGCAACCAGTGCGCGTACAAACGCTCCCGATCCGAAGCGCCGCATTGCGCGCAGGCGTAAGTCTCTGACGCCGTCATCTCACCGGTTCCAAAATATTTGAAGCCGTGCCTCTCTGACATTTCACGGTAATACTCGGGAAGCGGCGCAAACGAGCGCCCTGATCCCCCGCAAATCGGGCAGAATGGCTGCAAATTACGGCGACGGAGGTTGTCCATGAAGGGCACACCCGTCTGGTGGACAGCGGCCTGTTGCGGCGGCTCGGAAGCGTTCCACAATGATTCCGGCAGGAGATCTGAACGCTCGACCTCAACCGCATGTGCAGCCGTCAATTGCCGAAATTTCCTGATGCTCGGGATGAAACTCGAATGTTCCGAAACGGGGATGTTGAGATCGAGGCTCACAATCACTTCGCGAACACCGCTGGCCACACACATGGCGACCATGTTTTCAACGTCATCACGATTCGCAGGCTGCAGGATGAATTTAACCTTGATGTTACTCGAGGACGCGTCGTGGTATTTTTTTATGTTATCCCATGTATGCTTGAAAGCATCTCTACCCTTGATGCTTCGATAAACCTCACGCGAACCGGCATCGGGTGTCAGCGTGAGATGGATGAGCCCTTGCCTTAGGCCGTCGACGAATGGCTCCGAGAACTTGGCACCATTCGAGTTTATGTGCATCGGATGTCGTTTTTCCATGCAATACGCGACGATCGGCAAGAGTCCCGGGGCAACGCTCGGCTCGCCCCCCCCAACGTCGAACAACGCATTCTCGGCAATCAAGCCCTGCGCTTTCAATTGTTTCACGATCTGCAGCACGCGTTCATCGCTCGTATCGACCAGACGCCCTGCCTCGACATCCGCCAGATAACCGCAATGCGTACATTTCAAATTGCAGAACATGAAATGGTTAAGCGTCACTCTCCGGATCTGCGTCGGCGCTTCCGGCCAATCGGCGCGGACGAGGTTCGGGCATTTCTGGCAGCAGGCATAAACATTGCCGGAATTGAAATCCTCCAGCATGGCCCGTCTCTTTCGCAGCAGCGCGTCGCCAATCTGCTCAAGGGGCGCTCGTGTACTGCACACGTCTACCGCAGCGTCGGCGGAGAAGCAACAAACCTTGATGGTGTCGTTGGGGTAAAAATTTATGCCGCTCTGAAGGTAGTTGCAACTTACGTATTCAGCCATCAGATCTGCTCCTCTCGGTTCGGCCTGCACGTCAAACGTTTGACGCGCCTCGAGGCCGGGACGACATTGATAAGCATGAATCGTGCCGTACAAGATCGATGCACGCGTTGCGCGGAGTTCGTTCCGGACGCCTCTCGGCGCATTTCGAGCAGGGTCACGACATTCGCCGGCCGACCGCTTCGGGTGGCCTCAGCGAACCACATCTCGCCTGCAACTGCTAGCATCGAACCAACTCTGCAAGTGACTGCGAATGCGCATGGAAGAAGCCCCAGCTGGAACCGTCTCGGAAGACGACGGCGCCGCCTATAGCTACATCGCCCGCCAGCCGGTGGTCGACCGCCAGCAGCGCATCGTCGGCTACGAGCTGCTGTCGCGCGCCTCGGCCACCGCGACCGAGGCGCCGACCACGCACACGCGTGCGTCCGACACCGCGCTGCTGTTCAACGCACTGTCGAACATCACCGCGGAGAACCTGTTCGGCGACAAGCTCGCCTTCCTCAACGTGCGCCTCGAGGATCTCGACGGCGAGCATTTCGACATCGTCTACCCCGGGCGCATCGTGCTCGAGCTGCCGCGCGCCGCCGGCGACGCCGCGGACGCGATCGCCGCGGCGCTGCCGGCGATGCAGGCGCTGCGCGAGCGCGGCTTCCGGCTGTCGGCCGGCGCCTTCGCCGCGGCCGGCCCCTACGCGGCGTGGCTGCCACTGCTGAGCTACGTCGAGATCGACGTCAAGGCGCTGCCGGCCGGCGTCGTGCCGGCCTTGCTGCGGCGCCTGGGCCACCTGCCGGATCTGAAGCTGCTCGCGGTCAAGGTCGAGACCGTCGAGGCGTTCCGCGAATTTCACGACGCCGGTTTTCACCTGTTCCAGGGCTTTTATTTCGCACGACCGCAGACGATCGGCGCTAAGGTTTTCAACCCGGCGTTTTCGACCGTGTTGCAGTTGATCGACCTGGTCAACAAGCAGGCTGACGTACCGCGCATCGAGGAAGTGCTCAAGCGCGACCCGGCGCTATCTTTCAAGCTGCTGCGCTACATCAACTCCTCGGGTTTCGGCTTGATGACCGAGATCACCTCGTTTCGCCACGCGGTGATGATCCTCGGCTACAAGAAGCTGTTCCGCTGGCTGGTGCTGCTGATGGCGACGACGCCGGGCAACAGCGCGGCGTCGGCGCTGGCGCGCAATGCGGTCACGCGCGGACGCATGATGGAGCTGCTGTCCAAGGATGCACTGGGCGCCGAAGACGCCGACAACGCCTTCGTCGCCGGGGTGTTCTCGATGCTCGACGCGATGCTCGGCGTGCCGCTGGACAAGGCGCTGGCCGAAGTCACGCTGGCCGAACCGATCACGCTGGCGCTGACCCAGCGCCAGGGTCCCTACGGGCCTTATCTGCAGATCGTCGAGGCCTGCGAGCGCGACAACTGGGACGAGATCGACTTGCAGATCAGCCTGCTGGGGCTGAGCAGCAAGCGCATCGCGCTGGCGCATCTCGAAGCGCTGGCCTGGGCCGAGCAGCTCGGCATCTGAAGCGCGGAGACCCAGCAGCATGGCGATGACCAGCGAGCTCGCAGCGCGCTTGTTCCGTGACGACTACCGCGTCGCATCGGCCAACAAGGTGGAACACATGCTGCGTCGCATCGCCGAGCAGCGCGAACCGCTGCGCGTGATCGCGCCGGGCAGCAGCGAGGAGTTCACCTCGATGCTGCTGCACGTGGATCGCGCCGCAAACAGCCTGGTGATCGACGAACTCAATCCCGACCGCGGCAACGCGCTGCTCGAATCGGGCGCGCCGCTGCACGCGCTCGGCCGCTGCGACGGTGTCTGGGCCGGGTTCGCGAGCCGCAAGCTGGAGTCGCTGCAGTGGGAAGGGTACGGCGCATTGCGCATCGCCTACCCCGACGCGCTGCACCACCTGCAGCGGCGCAGCTTCTTTCGCGTACTGGTCAGCGCCAGCGACGTCGGCGAAGTCGAATTGCAGCGGCGCGGCGCGCGCCCGCTGTTCGGCCAATGCCATGACCTCAGCGCCACCGGCATGCGCGTTCAGTTCAGGGCGCCGACCGACTATACGCTCAGCGAGGGCGAGTTGCTTCCCGTGGTGCGCTTTCGCCTGACCGGCTTCGAGCTCACGGCCGAAGCCCAGGTGCGCTTTGTCAGCGCCGCGCGCAGCAGCCGCCTGCGCGACGCGCCGCGCACGCTGGGGCTGCGTTTCCTCAATATGCACGCAGCGTTCGAGCAGCGCATCCTCGCCTATGTGCAGCGCCGCGACCGCGAACTGCTGCGCGACAGCGGGCGCATGTTCGAGTAGCCGACAGCCCGTCGACCAGGCCGAAAGTGGGTACTGGCGCATCGCGCTACATCCTGATCCGTGGGAACCCCAGGCAGTCACCGCGCAAGACGGCACCCACTGGATCCGCATCGTGATCAATGGCTTACGCAAAAATATGTCGAACGCGGGCGCACTGTTTTACAGAACGCGAATTTTGCCATCAACGCACCAGGATCATTGCACGATGCCCGGTTTCAAGGATATCCGGCTTGGCGCAAGTATTATGCCAGTCATTTTTTGAGTATCACAGCGCACCCGCACCTAAAGTAAACCAACGCTGGGGCGTCGCAAAGATACAGTCAATTTAATTGGCGTACATCACGAGCTCGGTGCAGATTGGACGATGCTGGCGCATCCGAATTTGATAGTCGGGATGGATGGCACTGACAAATCGCGGCAATTCCCAAAGATGCTCAGGCACGTGATACGCGCTGATGGCGAGCGTAGGCCGGTTTGCGGCGATGGTGGAGGCCGCACCCCTCAAGGCATGAAGCTCCCCCCCCTCAATATCGAGCTTGATGAAGGTCGCGCCCGGGCACGTGGCGTCGATCGTGATCGCGGGCACCCTGAACTCACCGTCGACGGTGACGCGCGAATCGGTTGAAGCAACGCTATCCAGACTAAACCTCAATTCACCATGCTGATCGCTCAACGCCGCGGCAAGAGGCTGGATTGGGCCTGGATTCGCGGCAATTGACGCAAGAAGCGCATCGTAGTTACGTGGATCTGGCTCGATTGCATAATATTTGCGGAAATGCCCTCCGCAGCGTCGCCGAAATTCCGACAAAGTATCACCATCGTACGCGCCTCCATCGACAAATATTTCATCCTGGCGCAGCGACAAGAAACTCGGGAAATATTGATCTGGCGCAACAACATCGATCAGGGGCCCGTCATCACCGGAATAAAGCGTCCTGATGAAAGCGATAAAAGTTTCACGTGACTCATGATCGACCAGCCTTTCGTAAACCGTCGCAAGGTCTTTTTTATGCGCCGCAAGAAAGTCGCCGTCGATCGCATCCAGATAATGCGGACTGAGCACGAAAGCATGAAGGTCGGTTGGCGCGATTTTACCCGACGCCAGCATTTTATCGCGTGCACCGCGATGGTCAGCCCTTCCGATTACGATAGACACTGCCGCCCCATTTGAAAGAACTTCTTCAAGGGTGTGATGGGCAGCACCGGCCTTGAACTCCGGATCAACGATGTTTCCTGACACCGTGACACCATGTTTGCGCAGGAACCGGCCCACTGAGCGCGCGTATTCCCCGGCGCCATAGATATACACTTGCCGCCCCTGCGCCTTAAGCGCGGCGAGTTGAGCCTTGCGTGTGTCCACCCCCGCGATAATTGCATCAAAGTCCATGCTTCGGCATCCCAGCTGAGTGACGTGGGTTGAGTTTAGTCCACGCGCCTCCTGCGCGTGGTGTCAAGCGACACCGGGAATCAACCCGCGGACGTCATCCAGAACTTACCCCCATTAGTTCAATGGGCAGAAGTGGCCTCCTGGATCAGGCTGGCCTGAGGCATCAGGCCAGCACGGCGCTTGAGCCGCCAACCGGTAGATGGCTGACGCCCCGGATGGTGAGGACGTGGCTGTGGTAGAGCAGTCGGACAAGGATGGTCGTGACCACCACGGCGACGCCGAACACCGCGCCCGACTCCGAGACCGATCGGTTGCTGGTGATGAGCAACGAACCGCGCTCGTAGCACCGGCGCCAACACCGGCACCGGATCAGTCGCGCGCGACCTCGACGATGCGTTGCGTCCAGGATGCGGCCGCTTCGTGCTCGGGCCGCTCGATCCACACGCCGTCGCCGAGCACCTGTTCGGGCTCGAACACCTGCTGCACGAAACTGCTGCCGGCCAGATCGAACAGCAGCGGCGCCTGCTTGTGCAGGCGCAGCACCTCACCCGGCGCGCGCGGCACGATGACCATCAGGCAGACCGGCGCATCGCCGGTGTCGACGGCTTCGTAGTGCAGCCCGAAACGCGCGGCATCGACCAGCAGAAACGCCAGCTCGGCGCGCTCCAGCGACTGCAGCCACAGGAACGGGCCCTGTTCGGCGACGTGCAACAGCGCGAACTCGCGCAGTTCCTCGAAGCCGGGCAGCGGTTCGGCGCAGCGCCAGCGCTGCGCCTGGGCGATGTCCAGCGCGCCAAAACGGGTGTCGATGCGCAGCGGGGTCTCGGTGAGGTCTGGATCCATCGGTTCAGCGCGGCGCATCGCCGCCGTGCAGCCAGGCATCGAGCGCGTCCTGGTCGGTCGCCTTGGCCTGCTGGTTGAGGTCGATGACCATATCGTAAAGTTCTTCGCGCAGGATGCGCAGTTGCTTGGGGCCTTCGATGCCCAGCCTGACCTTGCCGCCGCCGACGTGGATCACGACGATGCGAACGTCATGACCGATGCGTATCGCTTCGCCGGCGTGACGGCTGAGAATCAGCATGGACGAACGCGCCGGCCGCCGCTCAGGCGCTGCCCAGCGGGCGCGAGCTCGAGCTGCGCGCCTGGCCGCGCGGATCGTAGAGGTCGCCACCCCCCACCGCGCCGCGCAGGATGTCGAGCGCGCCCTGGGTGTTGCGGATCATCGCCGCGATGATGGCGCCATTGCGTGCATTGGCCTGCGCCACCGCCTGCAGCAGTTCGCGCAGCTCGGCGTCGGCGCCGTCGGCACCGCGTCGTTCGAGCTCGGCGCACAGTGCGCTCTTGCGTGCGGCCAGTTCGGGCAGCTGCAAAGGCTGCCCGGCGAGCATCGCGTCGAGTTCGCCTTGCAGGATGCGCGCCAGCTCCTCGAGCAGCGCGCGCTGCGCCTGCGGCGCCGCGGCGTTGGCGCCGTCTTCAGCCACGTTGTTGCGTCCCGCCCTGCAGCGCGCGGCTGTCGCGCAACAGCCCGCGGGCGATCTTCTGCGCGTCGACCTGGTACTGGCCCGACGCGATCGCATCCTTGAGCTGCGCGATCTGCGCCGGCGGCGCGGTCGCCACCGACGCGGCGGCAGCCGCGTTCAGCGCCCGTGCCGATTGCGAGATCGACACGGTGTCGCCGCCGGCCGCTGCCGCGGCGCTGCCGCCCACGCTCGCCGCTCCGCTGCGCGAGCCGGCCGTGGAATCGACGCCGCGGGTGCGCGCGCCGGCGCCACCGGCGGCGCCGAACGATGAATTCTGGATCGGATTGGTCACGGCTTTACTCCTGTCGGTCCGTACAACGACACCGATTCCGAATACTTTAGGGCTTGCTCGCAATCGGGGCGAGCCCGCCCACTCCAGGCACTCCCGACGCTGCCGGCTTGGCCGCGCTGGCCTGCTGCAGCCTGGCCTGCGCCTGCTGCGCCGTGCTGGCGGTCTGCTCGGCGCCCTGGTCGGCCAGGATGCGCGCCGCCGCGTCGTTGGTCAGAACGACGATGGCCACGCGCCGGTTCAGCGCCGAGCTCGGATGCTGCGGATCATAAGGCGCCGCCGAGCCCATGCCGACCACGCGCAGCACCTTGGCTTCGTCCAGGCCCGACTGCACCAGGGTCTGGCGCACGGCATTGGCGCGGTCGCTCGA
Organism: Pseudomonadota bacterium; assembly: GCA_021825505.1. GTDB lineage: Bacteria > Pseudomonadota > Gammaproteobacteria > Burkholderiales > Burkholderiaceae_C > Thiomonas_A. Next base: position 3,046 of record JAKAHP010000050.1, on the reverse strand, counting down.
CAGATTGTAGTTGCTGTAGCCTTTGCCACCGTTCTGGTAGTTCAGCGCGTCGGTATGCCCGGTGATGGTGATCTTGTTGGGCAACTGGTTCAGCGTCGGCGCGATGTCACTGAAAATCGTTTGCGCATAGGTCTCGAGCTGCGCGCCGCCGAGCGCGAACATCGGGCGTTTGTCGCTGTCGACGACCTGGATGCGCAGGCCGTTGCGCGTGATGTCGATCAGCAGTTGCGAGCGGAACGCGTTGAGCTGGGGGTTGGCTTGGATCTGCTGCTCGAGCGCCTTTTTCAGCGCCTCCAGGTTGCGCCGGTCGAGTTCCTCGGCGGCGCGCACCACGGTGGTCGCGTTCGGCGCGGTCTTGGTGCCCGGCGTGGCGCCGTTGCGCACCTGGCCGACGGTGCGCGTCAGGTCGGTGCCGCCGCCGTGGATCACCGAGGTGGCGTCGCCGGCGCCGGAGCCGCCCGACAGCGACACCTTCTCCGGATTCTGGAAGTACTGCGCGATGCCCTGCAGCTGCGCCTTGGTGGTCGAGCCCAGCAGCCACATCAGCAGGAAGAACGCCATCATCGCCGTGACGAAGTCGGCGTAGGCGATCTTCCAGGCGGCGCCGTGGCCGCCGCCGGTGACCTTCTTGATCTTCTTGATGACGATCGGCGCCGGCTTGTTGTCGGCCATCGCTTACTTCCCCTTCATTTCGCGCAGATGGGTCTCGAGTTCGTTGAAACTCGGGCGCTCGTTCGAATACAGCACCTTGCGCGCGAACTCGACCGCCACCTGCGGCGGGTAGGCATTCATCGTCGCCAGCAGCGCGACCTTGATGCACTCGAGCATCTTGGTCGCTTCCTGCGCGCGATCCTCCATGCGCGCGGCCACCGGCGACAGGATCGCGTAGCCGATCAAGATACCGAGGAAGGTCCCGACCAGCGCGGCACCCACCAGCTCGCCGAGCACCGACGGCGGCTTGTCGACCGAAGCCATCGTGTGCACCACGCCCATCACCGCGGCGACGATACCGAACGCCGGCATGCTGTCGGCGGTGCGCGTCATCGCGTGGATCGGGATTTCCGCTTCCCGGTGGTGCGTCTCGATGTTGACGTCCATCAGGTTCTCCATCTCCATCACGCCGAGGTTGCCGCCGATCATCAGCCGCAGGTAATCGGTGATGAATTCGAGCACGTGGTGGTCCGACGCGATGTGCGGGTATTTCTTGAAGATCTCGCTGTTGTGCGGGTCCTCGACGTCGCCCTCGATCGCCATCAAGCCGTTCTGGCGCATGCGCGTGAACAGGTCGTTGAGCAGCGACAGCAGCTCCATATACGCGGCCTTCGAATAGGTCGACCCTTTCATCGCGGTCGGCAGCGCCTTGAGCGTGGCCTTGAACGATTTCGGGAAGGTCGACGCGAAGAACGCGCCGAACGCGCCACCGCCGATCATCAACAGTTCGAAAGGCTGCACCAGCGCGCCGATGTGGCCGCCTTCGGCAACGTAGCCGCCGAAAATCGCGGCGAGAGAGAGTGCGTATCCGATCAGGAGAAACATAGTGTCAGGCTGACGAAATGGAGCGGTCCGACAGTATTGGCCGCAGCAACAACAGTCGGGTCGAGCAGCGTCGCCATCATGGTAATGGTTTGGCGAGGCGCCCGGCCAGGTCCGTGCGATCGACGCGCATACGATACGGGTCGAACGACACACGAGGCCGCCGCGCAGCGCGGTGGCGAAATCGAAACGTCGGCATCAAGTCCTCGCGACTTGTGCCGTCTAATCCAGCAAGTCTTTCCTTGCGGCCCTCACGGAGCGCTCCCTTGAAGTTCCTCGTAGTTGACGATTTCCCGACGATGCGCCGCATCATCCGCGGCCTGTTGATGCAGACCGGGCACGTCACCGGCACCATCGACGAAGCCGAGGACGGCGTCCAGGCGCTCAAGCGCATCGAAGCCGGTGGCATTGAGTTCGTCGTCACCGATTGGAATATGCCGAACATGCAGGGCATCGACCTGCTGCGCGCGATCCGCGGCTCGCAAGACCCGCATGTGCGCGTGCTGCCGGTGTTGATGGTCACGGCCGAAGCCAAGAAGGAGAACATCCTCGAGGCGGCGCAAGCCGGCGTCAACGGCTACATCGTGAAGCCCTTCCCGGCCGACACGCTGAAGACCAAGATCGACGGCATCCTGCAGCGCCTGCACGGTGGGGGGCAAGCGTGATGGAAGCCTTCGACAACGCGACCCCAGCCTCGGCGGTGCTGAATCTGCGCGAAGCCGACGCACTGCTCAGCGAAGGCGTGCGCCGCATCATGCACGCTTCGAGCGACCTGCCCGGCGCCAGCCACCCGCTGCATGAGGCGCTGCGCCTGAGCGAACAGCAGGCGATGGCCACGCTGGAGGCGGTCGAGGCCGCGCAAAGCGAAGTGGCGGCGATCCGCGCCACCGACGGCGGCTTCATCGATGCGCGGCTGCAGAAGCTCGACGATCACTTGCAGACGATCCTGACCAGCCAGCAGGCCCAGGACCTGGCCGGCCAGCGCCTGAAAAAGACCATCGCGCTGCTGCAGGCGGTCGAGCAGCGCATCCAGGACGCGCTGCAGCATCTGGGCTGCGTCGGCGGCGAGGTCAGCGAGACCGTCGCCGAAGACAACCAGCGACTGGACCAGAACACCGTCGACGACCTGCTCTCCCAGCTCGGCATCTGACACGATCAACGCCATGGACAACGATATCCTCCAGGAGTTTCTCGCCGAATCGCGCGAGCTGTTGGCCGACGCCCAGTCGCAGCTGCTGCGCCTGGAGGCCGCGCCCGACGATGCCGCGGTGCTGGGTGCGATTTTCCGCGCCTTCCACACGCTCAAGGGCGGCGCCGGCTTCCTCGAAGCGCAGCACATGGTCGACTGGTGCCATCACCTCGAGGACCTGCTCGACAAGTTGCGCAGCCACAAGTTCGGCGCCGACAGCGGCATGATCGACGCGATCCTGCGCTCGACTGACGTGCTCGAACGCATGCTCGGCGAAATGGCGCAGGGCGGCGACCCGACACCCGGCCCGTCCGACCTCGGCGC
>JAKAHP010000389.1 GCA_021825505.1 Pseudomonadota bacterium | reverse complement strand
CCAGCACCCCGGCGTCCGTGCCGAGCTGTGCGCTCCACGCCGCAAAGCCCGGCGCGGCGCCCTGCGCCGGTGCCGCCAGCAGGCAGCGCGCCTCGCCGGCCGCGGCCGGCGGCAGCGCGCCGAGCCATTCCGTCAACGGACGCACCGGCAGCATCTGCGGCAGCCGATTGCGCCCGCACTGCTCGCACGCCGCCGCGGCGATCGCCTGCCAGTGCTGCTGCCGGCGCTGCGCGCGCTCGCCGTGCAGCCTGAGCACGCTGCGTGCGGCGTGCAGCGGCTGCAGCGCGGCGACGCCGAGTTCGGTGGCCTTCTCGACCAGCCAGTCCATGCGCTCGTTGGCCGGCATCGCCACCGCGAGCATGACGCGCCGCGCCAGCTCGCGCTCGAGCGCATCGAACTCGAGCAACTCGACGCGATCGCCATCGAGCACGCGTGCGCGCCATGCGCCACCACGCCCATCGAACAGCTCGAGCGCGTCGCCGGCGCGCAGCCGCAGCACCTGCAAATGCCGCCGCGCCGCGTCGCTCAGCCGCAGTTCACCGGCGCCAAGCGGCGCATCGACGTACAGGCGGGGCATGGTCGGGCAGCGCGGCTGAGGCCGCGTTCAGCGGCGCAACAAACCGAGCAGCGCCTCACCGTCGGCGCTGAACGCGGCGATGCCTTCGGCGAGCTTGCTCGACGCCATCGCGTCAGCGCCCAGCGCCTCGGCGAAGGTCGCCGCGTCGACCGCCAGCGGCGCGTCGTCCTCGGCCGCGCCCGCATGCGCCGGATCGAGCCGGCGCGGCATCGGCGCACTGTCCGCGCTGAGCGCGTCGAGCAAGGCCGGCGACACGGTCAGCAGATCGCAGCCGGCCAGCGCCGCGAGCTGGGCGGTGTCGCGAAAGCTCGCGCCCATCACTTCGGTGGGAATCGAACGCGCCTTGTAGAAACGCCAGATGCGCAGCAGCGCCTGCACGCCGGGGTCGCGCTCGCCGCGCATCGCCTGCGCGTCCCAGGCCGCACCGGCCTGCTGCCGCGCCCAGTCGGTGATGCGCCCGACGAACGGCGAAATCAGCTGCACGCCGGCCGCGGCCGCCGCGCGCGCCTGGGTGAACGAGAACAGCAGCGTCATGTTGCAGGCGATGCCGTCGTCGCGCAGCCGGCGCGCGCACTCGATGCCGGCCCAGGTCGACGCCAGCTTGATCAGCACCCGTGTGCGCGGCACGCCGGCGGCCTCGTACAACGCGATCAGGCGGCGCGCGCGGCGCTCGCTGGCCTCGGCGTCATGCGACAGCCGCGCGTCGACTTCGGTCGACACGCGCCCGGGAATGCGCTCCAGGATCTCGCTGCCGAAGCGCACCAGCAGGCGGTCGGCGGCTTCGTCCAGATCGTGGCGCGCCGCGGCGCGCACCTCGTCGGCATCGATCAGCGCGGCGTATTCGGGCTGGCGCAGGGCGCGCAGCACCAGGCTGGGATTGGTCGTGGCGTCGCGCGGCTGCAGCCGCGGGAGCTGCAGGAACTCGGCGGTGTCGGCGACGATCGCGCTGCTCGCGCGAAGTTGGTCCAGGCTGTTCATGAGGGCATCGTAACCCGTTCGGCGCCGAACACCGCGCGCGTCAGCGCGCGCACCGCGGCGCGCTGCGCCGCCACCGATTGCGCGTCGACGCGCGCCGCGCCGTGGGCGTCGTCGAGCCGCGCCAGATGCTGGCGCCGGCGCAGTTCGCGATACGCCTGCGCGGCGTCCTCGCCGACCCCGTGCGGCAGCAGCCCGAGCGCCTCGGCGCGCTGCAGCAAGGCGATGTTGCCGACGTTGTCGACCAGCTCGGCATGCGCCGAGGCGTGGACCAGCACCAGCGCCTGCACCGCGAACTCGACGTCGACCATGCCGCCGGGGTCGTGCTTGAGGTCGAACAGCGCGCCCGGATTGGGATGTCCGGCGGCGACGCGCTCGCGCATCGCGAGAATCTCGGCGTGCAGCGCTGCCGCGTCGCGCGGCATGCGCAGCACGTCGGCGCGCACGCGCTCGAACTGCGCGCCGAGCGCGGCGTCGCCTGCGCAAAAGCGCGCCCGCGTCAGCGCCTGGTGCTCCCAGGTCCACGCCGCGTTGTCGCCGCGCCCGAGCTGGTAGGCGGAAAACGCCGGCAGCGTCGTCACCAGCAAGCCGGCATTGCCGTTGGGCCGCAGCCGGGTGTCGATCTCGAACAGCGTTCCGGCCGGCGTCACCGCGGTCAGCCACCAGATCAGCTTGCGCGCCAGCGTGCCGTAGCGCTCGCGGGCCTCGGCCGCGGCATCGTCGAACAGGAACACCAGGTCGAGGTCGCCGCCGTAGCCCAGCTCCTTGCCGCCGAGCTTGCCGTAGGCGATCACCGCGAACGCCGGTACGTCGCGGTGGCGCTGCGGCAACTCGTCCCAGCACCAGCGCAGCGCCTGGCCGATCACGGTATCGGCCAGCGCCGACAATTCGTCGGCCACCTGCTCGACGCCGAGCTGGCCGGCGAGGTCGCGCGCCAGGGTGCGGAACATCTCGGCGTGAAACGCGCGGCGCAGGATGTCCAGCCCTTCTCCGGCGTCCCAACTGCCGCGCTGCTGCAGCCGCGCGCGCTGCGCTGCGCAGTCGGCCAGGCAGGCCTGCGCGTCGAAGCGGCCGCGCTCGGCATCGACCACCAGCTCGTCGACCACCATCGGATTGCGTGTGATGTAGCCGGCCGCCCAGCCCGACGCGGCGAGCAGGCCGAGCAGCCGCGCCAGCGCCTGCGGCTGTTCGGCGAAGAACGCCAGATAGGTCTCGCGCCGCGCGATCGCCTCGAGCATGTCGAACAGCCGCGCCAGCGTGCGGTCGGCACCGGCATCGTCGGCGA
>JAKAHP010000049.1 GCA_021825505.1 Pseudomonadota bacterium | reverse complement strand
TGCCGGCATCGCGCGAGGAGTTGCGCGACGAGCTGCTCGCGCTGCGTGAATTGCTGAGCGGCGATTGAACTGTGTTATAGTTTTCAGCTTGGTCGTCGGGGCGTAGCGCAGCCTGGTAGCGCACCTGCATGGGGTGCAGGGGGTCGGAAGTTCGAATCTTCTCGCCCCGACCAAAGAAACAAGGAAGTTGACGAAGCCCGCCACAAGCGGGCTTCGTCGTTTTCGGGTTTTGTTGCCAACCCGGTCACCCTTGCCTCGTTCATTCACCCGATCTGCAGGATGGAATTCAACTCCTCGCACACGTCGTCGAAAGCGGTCTTGGGGAGCGCTTTCCAGGGGTGCGGGCGCGCGGCACGCTCGCGCCAGTCAAAACTCTTGGGCTGATGCGTCAGGATGTACGCCACCTCGTTTCGAGGGCCAAGGTATTTGACGGCGAAAGGATTGGTCTCGTTGCGTTCGCTGTGCGTCATCGGTAGTCCGATCACCAGACCCGTGCGCTCGTTGAAGGCCTTGGTCGTCAAGACCAGCAGCGGGTGTTCGTCCTTCATCTCGATATCGCCCGCTCGCGGGTTGAACTGGATCCCGATCACATCCCCCCGATCGGGAACCCAGGGCTTGCCGGCCGTCATCGGGTGACCTCGCGCCCAACCGGCGCATCAGGACTGTCCACCGGCGGGACGATGGTCACCACGGCGCTCCCGCGCGCCGGCCCGGCACTCAAACTCGGCAACGTCATCACCGACAAGGGATTGCATGAATGGATTTCACACGATCCTCTGATGGCACGGTGCGAACCCCGACCAACGACATCAAGACGTTATCGAGCGCCTCCGGGAACGGCCCCCCAGGAGGAGGGGAGCGATCCGGTGGCGCAGCGACACCGCCGTTCGACGCGCGGCGTCGAGCCCCGTCGCCTCACGCGCTTCGCGCTGGTCCGCCCCGCCGCCGACAATCCGATCCGGCTCGGTTGCGGAGCGGCCATGCGCCAAGCGCGTTCGACCATCCCAACCGTCGCCGTCCTCGCCGAGATAGGCCGCGCGTGCACGGGCCAGAACCCGTGCCTCGTTTCGGCGCCGCACAGCGTGCGCGCCTCGCGCCGCGCCTGGGCCAACAGCAGGGTGACCTCGGGGTCCGATACCGGCGCCGGAGGAGGTGAATCTGCGAACTGGGTGATGGAGCTCGATGGGTGAATCGACTGGTGCCAAGGGCGCGACCGCAGGGCAAAGTTGACGCCAACTTTTATGTAGCTACAATAATCGCATGCGGGTCGAATTCGATGCAGCCAAGCGTGACATGACTTTGGCTGAACGCGGCTTGGATTTCGCCCGGGCGAGGGAGATTTTTGCGTCCGCGACGGCGACGATCATCGATGAGCGTCGAGACTATGGCGAGGCCCGCTTCAACACCATCGGCTAACTCGATGGCCGCATGGTCGTGGTCGTATGGACCGACCGTGGGAGCGCGCGCCGGATCATCAGCATGAGGAAAGCCAATGAACGGGAACAAGCACGGTACCGTGGGGTGGGTTGACCCGGACGATGCGCCGGACTTGAGTGAAGTCGACTCCAGCAAGGTCGTCTGGCGGGTTGGTGAGCAGCGCGTCTCGCCGCAGGAAGGCGTCGAAGCCATGCGGGAGGCAGGCCGCCGGGGGCGTCCGAAGGCGCAAAAGACCAAGCTGCTCCTGGCTGTGCGCTACGACGCGGATATCGTGCAGGCGTTCAAGGCGACCGGCGCGGGTTGGCAGACGCGGATGAATGCAGCGCTTCGGGAGTGGTTGAAGTCGCATCCGAATCCAGGCCAACGCTAAGGCGAACGCTTGCCATACGTGAACGGATGCGTGGTGGCTCGCATCCTGGTGCACCAGCCCAGACTCGAACTCCGAGCGCAGCCACTCGCCATAAACGAACTCGGCTCGCGCCGGGGCTTGCCGACCGGGTTCGAGTTGCGAGCGCTGCAGAACGAACAGTTCCAGGCAGCGCGGGCTCTTGCTCGGAGCGGCCGCGCTCCGCATAGGCCGCAACGATGCGCCTAGCAGCTATGCGAAGAGGGTTCGAAGACCTCGGCGCACTTAGGGCTGCAGCTGGCGAACCTCAACCTCTTTCGCCAGATTGACCTGCATGGCCGATAGCGCCACCTCGAGCACGGCGGCCTCAACCTTGTAGGTCCCACGCGCCTGAATCCAAGACATGACTTCGGCCAAGTGCCAAACGGATGCGCTTCCTTCGTGCACGGGCGTCGGGAAGGTCGCCGCGTGGCTCACCATGAGCTTGCGCATGTTCTGTCGAGTAACGCCGACCACATTCGCGACGTCCGTAAGCCCCACAAGTCGACTACGCGCTTGAGCTGGCGGGCGTGGTTACCGGGGCTCTTCGGAGTGCTCCATGTGCGCATCAGGGCGATGCGGCCTGCACGCCTGGCGCAAGGTAGGCGTCGTACGCGGTGCGCAGGATCAGCGCGCCGACGATCAGGATGAAGGCCAGGCGCACGAAGCGCGTTCCCAGGCGCAGCGCGATCGTCGTGCCCAGCAGGCTGCCCGTGACATTGGCGATCAGCATCGGCACGCCGAGGTGCCACCAGACCCGCCCCGAGGCCGCGAACAAGGCGAGCGCACCCAGGTTGCCGCCGAGGTTCAGGATCTTGGCGGCGGCGGATGCGCGCAGGAAGTCGTAGCCGAGAAAGCGAACCAGCAGGAACAGGAACAGCGCCCCGGCTCCGGGGCCGAACAGACCGTCATACGCCCCCATCACGAATCCGATGGCGCAGGCCACCGCAAGTTCGCGCCGTGCCGGCAACGCCGGCTTGGCGACATGCCCCAGGTCCTTGCGCACCAGGGTGTAGGCGAGCACCAGCACGAGCATCACCGGCAGCGCGCGCCGCAGCATCATCGCGTCGATGAGCAATGCGGCACGCGCGCCGAGCAGGGCGCCGAACACGGCCATCAACGCCGCGGGCGCCAGCAGCCGGTAGTTCAGTTCGACGCGGCGCGCGTAGCGCAGCGCGGCGGCTCCGGTGCCGAACGCGCCGGCGCATTTGTTCGTCCCCAACAGGTTGGCAGCGTCCGCCGTGGGGAACAGGGCGAACATCGCCGGCAGCAGGATCAGGCCGCCGCCGCCCACGATGGCATCCATCAGGCCCGCGAGCAGCGAGGCGGCACACAGCGGAAACAGGTCGGTCATGGAGGGGGGCCTTCAACGCGAGTGGTGTTGGCCCGAGGACGTCATCGCCTCGAGGTCGACGATCGCGCCGGGCGCCTGTGTCGTCGACCCATAGCAGCGCAGGAGGTGGCGCGCGCCCGGTCTGATGGCCCGGCGTCCGTGCAGACACTCGCGGTTCTTGAGCATGAGGATCTGCCCTGGGGCCCAACGGCACGCCTGTCGCTGCTTCCTGGCGCTTTCAATCAACGCGCCGAGCGCGTGTCGTGCGCCTTCGGTGCGCGGCTCGCAGCTGTGCGTCGCAACCTTGATCTCCCAACGCCCGTCCACGCGGTCGATGATCGAACTCAGGCGCTCCCGCGTCTCCCCAGAAAATGACGCGGGGGCCCGGTGGATGTAGTCGGGCAGGGCAAGCTGGTGGACGATGTCTTCGGAAAGCTCCTCCAGCACGTCCGCCAGCGTGGCGATTTCCGTTTCAGTGCCCGTTTCGTCGTGCAGGCATATGAAGGCGAGTATTTCGGGGCGCAGCGCGCGATCCAGGTAGGCGCAATCGGCGTGAAGGTCGAACTGAACGCGCCCGCTGCTCGATACCCTGGCTTCGGCGCCAGGCTCGGGCAGCACGTCATGGATCAATGCGCCGGCGCGCTCCTGGCGAAATCCGAAGGGGTGAAACCCGACGGCCATGCTCAGCCCCAGCAAGGTCGCCGCGCCGAGCATGCGTCCCGCACCGTCGGCCGTGTTCAAGCAGGACGTCAACGGGGTGCCGGCGATCCGCAGGGCCATGCAGCTGGCCCCGGCCGCGAGTTGCTGGCGCACTTGCTCGACGAGGTCGGGGGCACATTCCCGGGTGCGATTGCCCAGCGTCCGAAGTGTGTCGCGACCCCAAGGTTCGTCGGCGTGATTCAGGTGGATGCAGGCGTCGGCAAAATGCGCGGCCAATGGGCGGGTGATCCGGAAGGGCGTATCGAGGTGCGCGATGGACATGGGGGCAAACAAGATGGGCGGACGGTGTGTCGGAGAGGGCTTGGCCACGCTCCGCATACGCAGCGCGGGCGCCCTGGGGCGGTCGTGGCGTTCATGGGTTTCCATGACCGGTGTCAGCGCACCCTCGCGTGCTCGGAGCCGCCCGGTGCCGCGGCGGTTCCTGGGCGGCCGGCGCCGCGCGGCGAGTTGCGCGAGGTTTAACGAGCGCTTGTTGCCGAGCTGCGCATTCCAGCCCGTTACGTTCCGATACCCCGGGGCGCGCGATAAGCTGGCTAGTATTTCCTTGGGCCGGGCTGCGTGTGACGGCGAGCATCCCTGATAACGTGATATCGCGAGGCGGCAGCATGAGCGGCACGTGTGCGACGGATAGCGAGGTGGACGACATGCTGGCGCGGGCCGCGGAGCTGTTGCGACTGTCGCCGGACGCCCAGATCGTCCTGGCACGCGACCGCGTGATCCGCGGTTGGAACCTTGCGGCGGAGCGCTTGCTTGGCTACTGCGCTGCGCAGGTCGTCGGTCGCCCTGCGGACATCCTGTTCCCGGCGCCCGACCCGCGAGGGGGCGACTCGGCCCGGCTCGACCAGGCACTGGACGGGGTCGAGGTTCCCCCCTACGAAACAAGCTTCCTGCGCCAGGGCGGTGAAGGGGTCGCCGTGTCCGTGTGCCTGAGCGCCTTGAGTGCGTCCGGCGCCGCGTCGGCGCAGCCCATCGGAGTACTGCTGACGCTGCGTGACAACAGGGAGCGGCTAGCGGCCGATGCCCTCGCGCTGGATCGCGAGTTCAGATTGCGCGCCATCGTCGACTACTCGCCGTCGGCCCTGTCGCTGAAGACTGTCGATGGGCGCTACGTGCTGGCCAACCCGAACCTTCAGCGGATCCATCACTTGAGCGAAGCCGAGATCATCGGGAAAACCGATTTCGACCTTTATCCCACGGAGATTGCGCGCGCGTTCCGCGAAAACGATGAAAAGGTGCTGCGCAGCGCGACACGCCAGTCGGTCGAAGAGCTGGTGCCGGTCGACGGCCGACTGCGCACCTACATGTCCCACATGTTTCCGATCGTGGACGAGGCCGACGTCATTCGCTTCATCTGTCGCATTTCGCTGGATGCGACGGATCGCGTGAGCGCGGAGCGCAACCTGGTCGAGTCGGAGGCGCGGTACCGCGCCTTGTTCGAGAACATGAACGCCGGGTTTGTCCTGTTCGAGGTCGTGCACGACGATCAGGGTATGCCGAGCGACCTGCTGATCGTGGCGGCCAATTCCGGTTTCGAGGCGGTGACGGGCCTCACACGCGAGGAGACGATCGGGCGCCGGCTGAAGGACGCGGTGCCGGGCATCGAGCATGACCCGGCAAACTGGATCGGAATCTACACGGAGGTCGCGCTCACCGGCGTGCCGAAAAGCTTCGAGCAGCGCTCGGAGTTGCTGGGCGTGGATTTTTCGGTGTCCGCCTTTCAACCCGCGCCGCGGCAGTGCGCGGTGACCTTTGTCGACATCACCGAACGCAGGGCCGCTCAGGCCCAGGCCAGGCTGTGGATGGAGGCGTTCTCGCGCAGCGACCTGGGCTTCGTGATCAGCGACGTGCGCAGCAACCGCCTGGTCGACGTCAATGCAGCGTTCGCCGAGCGCCGCGGCTACACGGCGGACGAGATGCGCGGCATGCCCGTGGCCAGCCTTTTTGCGCCAGGCAGCAAGCCCGCCTATCACGACACGAACCTCGGTGTCGACCGCAAGGCACACGTCGTCTTTGAGTCGGAGCATGTCTGCAAGGACGGTTCGACGTTTCCCGTCTGGGTCGATCTGACGGTGATCGCCGACGAGCGCGGGCTGGCCACGACACGCGTGGCGTGTGCGGTGGACCTGACGCAGCGCCGCAAGGCCGAGGCTGAAATGCGCATCGCCGCGATCGCCTTCGAAGCGCAGGATGGCATCGTGGTGACGTCTCCCGAAGGTGTCATCGAGCGCGTCAACGAGGCCTTCACGCGCATCACCGGATATGCGCCGGACGAAGCGGTTGGCCGCAAGCCGAACCTGTTGCGTTCGGAACGTCATGACAAGCCGTTCTACGAGGCGATGTGGCGACAGCTGCTCGAGCAGGGCGCATGGCGAGGGGAACTCGTCAATCGCCACCGCGACGGCCATCTGCACGCTGTGCGGCTCACGATCACCGCGGTGAAGGGCCAGGCCGGCGAGGTGCGCCACTATGTCGGCACGATGGTCGACATTTCCGCCGAGCAGGCGGCCAAGGATCGTGCCGAGCACCTGACCTACTTTGATCCGCTCACCGAGTTGCCCAATCGGGTACTGCTGGAGGATCGAATCCACCATGCCCTGCTGGCGCGTCGAAGGTCGCACGAGCACTGCGCCTTGCTGCAGATCGACCTGGACAATTTCAAGCGCATCAACGACATCGACGGCCACCACATCGGCGATCTTGTCCTGGTCGAGGCCGCGCGGCGGGTGCGCGCCTTCGTGCGCGAATCCGACACGGTCGGGCGCTTCGACGGCGACACCTTCGTCGTGCTGGCCGAGGAACTCGGCTCCGACCTGGTCCATGCGGCACACGCCGCAGGTGCGCTTGCGGAGAAGCTTCGACGCGGTCTCGCGCAGCCCTGCAAGGTCGCCGGCACCCCGGTCCGCTGTACCGCGAGCATCGGCGTCACGCTGGTCGATCACGACGATGCCGACGTGCACGGCATGCTGCAGGAGGCGGAAATCGCCCTGTACCGCGCCAAGCAGGACGGACGCGACCGGGTCTGCATGTTCGAGCCGGCGATGCAGCTTGACCTCGTGCGACGCACGACCTTGGAGCAGGATCTGGACGCCGCGGTGGCGATGCGGCAATTCGTCCTGCACTACCAGTTGCAGACGCGGGGAGACGGCATGCCCGTGGGGGTCGAGGCCCTGGTGCGCTGGCAGCACCCTACGCGCGGCCTCATCGCTCCGGGCGACTTCATCGCGGTGGCCGAGGAGACGGGGCAGATCGAGGCGATCGGGGTATGGGTGCTCGACGAGGCCTGCCGGCAACTTCGCGCCTGGGCCAGCAACCCGGCGACATGCGATCTTCCGATCGCCGTCAACGTGAGTCCGAAGCGCTTGAAAGGGCCGGACTTCGTCTCCCAGGTCTGCGATGCCCTGGCGCGACACGCGGCGGACGCGACCAGACTGAAGCTGGAGATCACGGAAGGCGCCGTCATGGCCGACGTCGAAGACGCCATCGCCAAGCTCGACGCGTTGCGCCGGCTTGGCGTGAGGGTGTCGCTGGACGACTTCGGCACGGGCAATTCCTCGTTCGCCTACCTTACGCGGTTGCCACTCGATCAGATCAAGATCGATCGATCCTTCGTCGTCCATCTCCCCGAGTCGCCGCGCGATGCCATGACCGCGAAGGCCATCGTGTCGCTTGGACGGGAACTTGGCATCGAGGTGATCGCCGAGGGCGTCGAGACCGCGGGGCAGGTGACCTACCTGCGCGAGATCGGGTGCGATCTGTTCCAGGGCTACCACTTCGCAAGACCCGCGCCCATCGACGAGGTCGAACGCCGGCTTGCAGCGCGAGACGTCCGAGCGACATCGAGCCCGTGATGGTCATGCCCGCCTACAACGCAACGCGGCGAGCCTGCTCACGCTGGGTCGGTTTGCTCCTTGCCAGCGCCGCGCTGAGCGCCTGCGCGATCGTGCACGGCGTGACGCGCCAGCAGGATCAGGCCTATGCCAGCGTGGCTCCCGGCCGCTACGTCATCGATCCGCGCCATTGCAGCGTCATCTTCAGCGTCGATCATCTGGGCTTTTCGCAGTTCACGATGCGCTTCGACCGTGTCGCGGGGCGCCTGGACTGGCCTGCCGCCGGCATCGCGGCGGCGTCGGTGCGCGCCCAGGTCGACACCTCGAGCATCGACACCAACGATCGCCAGCTCGACGCCGAGTTGCGCGCGCCGGCGATGCTCGACGCCGCGCGCCAGCCGACCATCGACTGGTCGGCCGCGGGCTGGCGGGCCACGGCGCCGGATCGCGGCGACCTGAGCGGCATGCTGACCCTGGGCGATCACCGCGCGCCGCTGCTGCTGCACGTGCGCTTCAACGGCTACGGCGTCGATCCGCTCACCGGCAAGGCGACCCTGGGCTTTTCAGCCACCGGCAGCTTTTCGCGCGCCAGGCTCGGTCTGCACGCCTGGCCCGGATTCATCGGCGACGCCGTTCACCTGCGCATCGAGGCTGAGTTCGTGCGCACCGGGATTTCGTAAACCGCCGCGGTCGCAGATCTCGCCGTCGTTCGTGGCCGGCGCTTTGGACAATTGGGGCAATGATGACATTCGGTGTCGCGCATGAGCGGGCCTACAACAAGGAGGCGGCAGCGCACTTGCAGTCGATCCTCGACCTCCCGAACCTGGTCGGGCACTTCCTGTCGAGTTTCCTGGACGCGCTGGCCATTAACGCGGAAGGTGCAAGGCTTCTGGATGCGATGTTGGAGGACGATTTCGAGCAGTTGAAAGTTCGCGAGGCGCAGCATCTTCGCCTGCTGTTCTCGCCCCAGCTGACGATCGCCGGGCATCAATCGGAAGCCGAGCGCCTGGGACGCTTCCATGCGCTGGTCGGCGTCGAATTTCAGGACATCATCGAGTTCGCCGCGCTGTTTCAGCAGCAGTTGCGTGACGACGTCCTGCCGCTGGTCGCCGCGGAACGCCGCGATGAGCTGCTCGAGATCGTCGAGCGACGCGTTTTCGTCGATATGAAGGCGCAGGCTTCGAGCTATCAGCGTGTCGACACCGAGCTTGCGCTCGTGAGTTCCCAGATCGACGACCTCATTCAGCACACCGCCAACTTCTCCGACCTGATCCGCGGCGTCATGGGGCTGATCGGCGGCATCGAAGGCGAGCCGTCCGCGCTGTTCGGACGCTGCGACACCCGCGGCGAATTGCAGATCGAGGCCTCACAAGGCCGCGCCGGGCATCGTTACCACGAAGCGATGATGACCGGCCTGGTGCCGAAGATCAGCATCGATCCTTCACTTCCGTCGGGCCAGGGGCCCGGTGCGCATGCCTGGCGCAGCGGGCAGATCATGGTTTCCGACGCATGGGCCAAGGAACCCCGGCTCGGGCCGTGGCAGTCCTTCGGCAAGGATCTGGGGTTTCGTTCCAGCGCCTCGATGCCGCTTCAGGACGATGCCGGGAAGACCATCGCGCTGCTCACCCTCTACAGCGCATGGCCCCGATTTTTCTCCACGCTGCGTATCGGCAGCTTCCTCAATCACCTGCAGAAGGCCTTGAGCCACGCCGTGCAGCGGCTGAATTCGGCCCCGGTCATCGCTTTGCCGCTGCGGCAGAAATACCGTGCCTGGATCACCGCCCGGCGTGTGGTCTTCCTGTACCAGCCGATCATCGATCTGCACAGCGGTGAACTGCGCAAGGTCGAGGCACTGACGCGGCTGGTCGACGACGGAGGGCACCTCGTGCCCCCGGGGCAGTTTCTGCCGGCTTGCGGAAACGACGAACTGTTCGCGATCCTCGAACTGGGTCTCGAGCGAGCTTGCCGGGATGGGCAGATCCTGGCCGATGCGGGACTCCCGGCGTCGATTTCGTTGAATTTCCCGGCCGAAGGCATCGGCGATGCGCGCTGCGAGCGCGCCATCCTCCTGGCGATGGAAGCGTGCCGGCCGCGCGGCATCGGTCTCGAGCTGGAACTGCTGGAGAGCCGGGAAGGCCCTGAAACCGCCGAGCAGCGGCGCGCGTTCCTGCAGAAGCTGCGCGCTGCCGGGCTGCGCCTGGCGGAAGATGACCTGGGCTCGGGCCACAGCTCGCTGCTGCGCCTGGATCAATACGCCTTCGACGAAGTCAAGATGGATCAGGGGCTGGTGCGTGGCGCATCGCAGCGCCCCCAGCGAGCGCTCGAGTTCATGCTCTACCTGACCCGCCTCGTGCATGCCTTCGAACTGCGCCTGACGGTCGAGGGGCTCGAACACCGGGGGTTGATCGAGAGCGCGGCGATCCTGGGCGCGGATCAGGGGCAGGGCTACGGGATCGCGCGCCCCATGCCGATCGAGGACATTCCGGCCTGGTCGCATACGTTTCGCCACGAGATCGATCGGCATCGCCCGAGAACCGCGTTGGGCGCCCTGGCGGCCTACCTGCTCTGGGATATGCAGGCCTCAGGAGCGCAGGACGAGCGCGATGCCGCCGCACGCGGTGACGCGCAGCAGACCGTGCAAGCCTTCATCGTCGAGCGCGGCCTCGAGCGCAGCGAGCTGGCCCGGCTCCTGGCTGAACACTTCGACGGCAGGGCGGCCGTACGCTCCCGGGTTCGACCCCACGTCATCGAACGTTTCACACAGGTCTGGTACGAGGAAGTGGGAAGCGGCGCGCAGACGGCCCCTTGAGCGCAGTTCGGCATCCGACGGCTTCTGTCAAGGCTTCCTGCCCAAGCTGGATGGATGCGGCGGAGTCTGTCGCGCACCGTGCCCGGCGCGCTGCGCCGCGCGCAAGGCACACCGGTGCGTGTTGATCTGCGGCAAGACTGCCGCGAACGACCAGGAGTGAAATCTCCATTCGGCCATTGCCAATTTGGCGCACTCCCGACCAAATCACCGATGGACGCACCGGAGCAGCCACAAGCGGGTTTGGGTGGATCGATGGGCAAGGAAAGCAGGCGAGAAAGCGTCGCAAGCGTACGGCACGCCAGACCTTTGAGCGCCTTGATCTTCGCCGCCGCCGTGGTCTTGAACCTCGTTGTCGCCGCCTCGGCCCAGCTCTTCTTGAATTCGCGGCGCGATGACGCGGAGCGCGCAGCCGCCGCGGCAACCCAGAGCATTGCGCACGCACTGGACGGCTCGGTCAGCAATGCCGCGCAAGTCACCAAGCTTGCGTTGCGCATGGCGGTCAACGAATGCGAGCAAGAGTCGATGGCGGGCGGTCGGCTCGAACCCGCGAAGCTCACGACGTATTTCCACATCATGAGCGCATCGCTGCCTGAAGGGGCGATGCTGCACGTCACCGACCGATCGGGGCGCGTGATCTTCGGCCCGCGGATGGGGCGATCGCAGCCCGAAAGCTACGCTTACCGCGATTTCTTTGGCCCCTTGACGTCTGCGTCTGCCGCGCGCCGAATCCGGATCACCAACCTGCTCGTCGGACGCGCGACGCGCGTCAGGTTGATCGCGTTTGTCGCGGGCTACGCCAGTGCCGACGGTACCCCGGCCGGTGTGGTCTCGATCGCGATTCCCATTTCGTATTTCCACGAGCTGCTGCACGTTCCCAGCCTCGGTGCGCACGGCGTTGCCTTGATACGCGACGCCAGCACGGCGCTGATCGCCATCTATCCGGCGTCCCGGGTCGACACGATCGGCAACCGCCATTTCTCGCCGCAGCTGGCGCGCGCGATCGCTTCCGGCGTGCGTGCCGAGACCTTTCATGCCGAGCACACGGGCGACGGTGTCGAGCGTATCGATTCCTACCTCCGCCTCTCGGGCCTTCCGTTCTACCTCGTGGTCGGCCAATCCGCGCAAAGCTACCTGGCAAGTTGGCGCAACACCCGGGACTGGACGCGGCTCGCCCAATCCGCATTCCTCGTCGTGAGCATGCTCGTCGCGGCCTTGCTCATCGGGCTGGCGCGCCATGTCGAGGCCTTGCACGGCGACGAGGCGCGGCGCGCGCGACGTGACCTGCTGAGCGGGTTGCCGAATCGCCTGGCGCTGGTGGAGTACCTCCCCAGCGCGATCGCGCGCGCCCGGCGCAGCGGGGCATTGATGGCTGTGGGGATGCTCGATCTGGATGACTTCAAGGCCGTCAACGACCGCTTCGGGCATCGCAGCGGGGATATCCTCCTGGTCGAATTGAGTCGGCGCTTGATGGGACTGGTGCGGGCCGGCGATTTCGTCGCCCGACTGGGAGGCGACGAATTCGTATTCGTATTCGAGGGCTTGTCCTCGGCCACCGCCCACGCGGAACTCGATCGAGCTCTGGCCAGGATCCATGAATCGGTCGACGAAGCCTTCGACCTCGGAGACGGCCGACAGACTCGAATCGGCATGAGCATGGGCATCGCGCTGTTCCCGCGCGACGGCGCGCATGCCGACGCGTTGATGCGTCACGCCGACGCGGCGATGTACGAAGTCAAGAAGGCCAAGGCCCATCGCGCGCACTGGTGGAGCGCCAGCGTCACGCAGGTCGACGCGTGAGTTCGCTTGGCGGCCGAACCGTCAACATCTGTCGGACGTCACCGATGAACCTCAGTGAACTGGGTCTCGACCGAGGGTTGGTCGAGGACGCCCGTGTGCTGTGTGGGCCTGAACTGTCGGTGGCCAGGGTCACCGCGGTCGACCGCGGCCGTTACCTGATCCGGGGCGAGGGCGGCGAGGTGCCCGCTGAACTGAGCGGGAAATTCCTCCATCTCGCCGAGTCCGCCGTCGAGCTGCCCTGCGTGGGGGACTGGGTCTGCGTGCAATACCGCGATGGCGGAGCGCACGCCGGCATCCGCGGTTTGCTGCCCAGGCGATCATTCCTTCGACGCAAGGGCGCCGGCCGCGAGGTCGAGTTCCAGATGCTCGCGGCCAACATCGACGTGGCGTTCGTCGTGCAGGCCTGCCATTTCGATTTCAATGTCCGGCGCCTCGAACGCTATCTCGTGATGGTCAGCGACGGCCATATCGAGCCGGTGGTGCTTCTGACCAAGACGGATCTCATCGCAGCGCAGGAGCTGGAACGCCTGATCGGCCGCATCCGGCGCCTGGGGGTGGACGCGCGCATCGTCTGCGTGAGCAACGTGACGGGCGAAGGCGTCGCCGAGGTGCGGGCGCTCATGCAGGCCGGCCGAACCTACTGCCTGCTCGGCTCGTCGGGGGTCGGCAAGACCACGCTGCTCAACCGCCTGCTGGGCGAC
>JAKAHP010000048.1 GCA_021825505.1 Pseudomonadota bacterium | reverse complement strand
GTCGCTCGTGTCGCGACATTTGGCTAGATGTACCCAGCGCCCGCGTCGACCGCAGTTCGCGCCTGCGGGGCATCGATCGTGAGAGGCTGCTACCTTGTGCGTGAGTTGCCATGGAGGGGCCAGCCGGCGAGCGTCACGTCGCACGGCACCCGAAGCGGCTCCCTTGTTTCCTTCCACCTCGATACAGGAGATTCGCGTTGTTCAGTCACGTCATGCTCGGCACCAACGACATCGAGCGATCCAGGCGCTTTTATGACGCCGTTCTCCAGGTACTCGGCGCGGGGGCCGCGATCGAGAACACGAACAAGACCGGCCAGCGACGCCTGTTCTACAGGCATGATGGCTCGTCCTTCGGGGTGAGCGAGCCCATCGACGGTCATGCGGCCACGGTTGGCAATGGCGGCACCATCGGCTTCAAGTGCAATTCGCCGGAACAAGTGCACGAGTTCCACGACGTTGCCGTCGTAAACGGGGGCACATCCATCGAAGAGCCGCCGGGCCTGCGCTCAGGGCCCTCAGGTGTTCTCTACCTTGCCTACGTGCGCGACCCAGACGGCAACAAGCTTTGCGCGCTTCATCGCCCCAAGGCATAGGGTGACGCGCGCGTAAGAACGCGCGCGGATGTTGATCAAGCGCGCTGGCCGACGCGTGCGGCCCGCGCCCGATGGGGCGACGCCATCCGATACTCGCTGCGCAGGTGCAAACGGAGCGAGAACCATGGAACTCTTCGATGCCATCAGAGGACGGCGCGCGGTGCGTGACTTCACGCCGGCAGGGGTCGAGGAATCGACCCTCATGACCCTGATCGATGCCGCCATCCAGGCGCCCAGCGCGATCGATCGGCAGCCTTGGCACTTCGCCGTGGTGCGGGACCAGGCCTTGCTGGATCGCATCTCGATCGCGGCCAAGACGCACAGACTGCGATCCGAATCAGTCGTCGAACTCAGAAAGCTGCTGGAAGATCCGGGCTTTCACATCTTCTACCACGCGCCCGTGCTGATCGTCATCTCGGCGCAACGACATACGCCCTGGATCGTCGAGGACTGCTCGCTGGCCGCACAGAACCTGATGCTGGCAGCGCACGGCACCGGGCTTGGAAGCTGTTGGATTGGGTTCGCGCAGGACTTTCTCAACACCGAGGAAGGCAGGGTGATGCTGAAACTGCCAGGCGATGCGCTGGCTGTCGCGCCGATCATCGTCGGGCATCCTCGCAGCCTGCCACCGCCCCACGCACGCCACGCCCCCCAGGTGAGCTGGGTGGGTTGAGGCAAGTGCTCTGCCCACGCGGCATGCTGCGCAGGTCGTCGCCCAATGCCCGCGCGCACGAAACCGTGCTGATGCCCCCGGTCGGCAGGCAGGCCGATTCGATGGCGAGCTGACTGCGCACGCATCACGGCCAGAACCCCTCCGTGCACCACGCCGGCCTCAGCTCCAGGAGTAGCCCAGCGTCAGCCAGACTCCGCGCGGCGCGCCGACACCGACGAACTGCGTGGTCTGCCAGCCCGCCGGGTCAGGGTTGAAGCCCCGGCCGGGCGCGGTGAACTCGTTGGTGCCGAGGATGCCGTAGGTCGAGTACACACGGTTGAACAGGTTGTCGACCTCCAGGCCGAGGCTCATGCCGCGTTCCGACTGATAGTGGGCGTCGAGGTCGAACACGGCGTAGCCCGGGATCCTGCCGTTTGCGTCCTGGTTATTTTCGTTGCCCTGGGCGTAGACCCCGCTGTAGGCGCGCATGCGCGCCCCGACCTGCAGCGCATCGCTGGCCTGGAATTCGCCGCCGAGCTTGAGCGTCCACTGCGGTACGTTGGGAATGCGGTCGCCGGGTCGTACAGCAATGTTGCCGCGGCTGTCTGCCGCCGAGTTCGCTGCGCTTTGCTCGAGGAAGGCCGAGCGATAGACGGCGTCGGTATGGGTCAGCGATGCCGACCACTGCAGCCGCCCGGCATCGCCGTTCAAGGCCAGGTCCAGGCTGCGGTAGTCCTCGCCGCCGACGTTGGTGAAGTAACCCTGGGTCATGTCCGGCTGGCTGATGAACTGGATCGCGTCGCTCAGGCGGGTGTCGGTGAACTGCGCCTGCGCCCTCACTCCGCCGCCCTTCCAGACCGTGCCCAGCTGGGTGCTGCGGGCCACGACTGGTTTCAGGTCCGGGTCGGCGACGAACACATTGGGCAGCGAACAGGGCGCGCTGGGGCTGGCGCACGTCAGCTCGACGGGCATCGGGGCGCGCATGCCCTCGGCGTAGCGCAGGTAATACGAGTGGCGCGCGTCCGGATGGAGGTCGACGCCGGCGCTGGGGTTGAAGCGGCTGTAGGCGTGGTCGCCGCCAAGAGCCCCGCCGCGCAGGTCGGTCATCGCGATATGCGCCTGCTGGAAGCGCCCACCCAGATCGGTGCGCAGCCACCGCGTGGGCTTCAGCGCGTCGGTGAAGTAGATCCCGCGGTACAGGTTGTTCACGGCGAGATCGACCGGAGACCGATCGAACGGCCCGATGCCGACGGTGTAGTGGGTCGACGTGAAGGTCGCCGCCTGCTGGACCTGGGTGTAGGTGATGCGCTGGGTGTCGACCTCGACGCCGACGCTGGCGACGTTGGCCATCCCGGCCAGCGGTCGGTCGTCGCGCAAGGCGACGCTGAACTCGCGCCCGAGCTGCTGCAGGTCGGCCGCGACGTTGGTCGCGTCGGGGTTCGCCGGGGTCGGCGCCGTGCCGTCATAGTTGTTGTTGACGTTGCTGTTCAGGCTCTGCTGCGAGCTGTTGCGCTGCACCAGATGCAGCGCCAGTTGCAGGTGCCCGCCCAGTTTCTGCGTGTCGCCCAGATTGAAGGCGTCGAGCAGATTGGCGAAGGTGTCGGGCGCGGTGTAGACCGCGGTCGGAGTACCGAGCCACGATTGCGGCAGCGTCTGCGAGCCGGCCAGCGCGCTTTGTGCAAACTGGTAGCTGAGATCGAAGACGTTGCCGTCGGCCTTGCGCGTCACCTTGCCGAAGAAGGTCTGGTTGCGGCTCGCGCTGTACGGTGCCCAGCCGCCCTCATGCAGCTTGCTGGCAGCGAGGAAATATCCCCAGTCGCCGTGGCTCGCGCCGAAGCGCACCTGTTCGCCGACGCGGCCGAAACTGCCTGCCGTGAGCTCGGCCTTGCCGCCTGGCTCGGAAAAGCCGTCGGCGGTGCGCAGCACCAGCGAGCCGCCGAGGGTGTTGAGACCGTAGACCGGGTCGCTGATCGGCACCAGCTTGGTCGAGATCAGGGCGTTGCTCGGGATCAGGTCCCAGTTGACCACGTCGCCGAATGGCTCGTTGACCCGGGCACCATCGAGGATCACCGACAGGTCTTGGTTGTTGCCCAGCAACGGCGAGGCGGTAAAGCCGTCGAAGCGCAGCGTCGGCTGCAACGGATTGCCTTGCTCGGTGGTCAGCGTGACCCCTGGCAACTGCTCCTCGAGGATTGAGGCGAAGCCCTGGAAGGAACCGGCGGCGAGCGCGTCCGGGTCGGCCTGGTAGCTGTGCGACGGTGCGACGCGGAATCCCTCGGTGGCGCCGCTAACCTCGATGGTTGCCAGGGTCGTCACGGGGGCGGGCGCCGACGCCGACGCCACGATCGCGTCGGCCTGGGATGGGCGCAGCGCGACCAGGGTGAGAGCGAGCGCCAGTTGCAGGTGACGGCGCCGCAACAAGATGGGGGGCATGCCGAGTCTCTCGGTTCAGTTGTCGTGGGTGAAGCGCGCACGATCGGCAGGGCGCGGCGCGTACGATGCGCGCTGCGGCCATGTTCGCCGCGATCGGCCGGCCGCGACAGGGAACTATTCCCGCTGTTCCTCTTCTTGACGTGAAATGAAACATTCGTTCGGCAAGCCATCCGCCCGGCTCGAGTCCGGCGTTGGGATTCGTCGAAGAAGTGGTGCCGCGCGCGATCTGCACTGGCTGTTGATGCGGCGAGCGAGCTTGATCCTATTGGTTTGTTTCGGCTTCATGCTCGCGCTTGCCCTGGTCCGTGCCGGCGTCGATGTCGCGCGCGAGGAAGCGGCCGCGCAGGATTCGGCCGCGCTGATGGCCCGGCTGTGGCGCCTGCAAAGCGTGCCGGCGAGCCGGATACCGGCGGAGCTGGCCGCGATGCAGCACCTCTCCGACGGGATCCGCCATTTCAGCTTCGAACTCGACGACGCCCGCACCGGGCGCAGGTTGGTCGGCCCGCCGCCGGACCCTGAGCCACCCGGCCTGCTGCGCCGGTGGCTCAGCGCGCTGATTCCGTACCATGCCGCGCGACCGCGCCAAACCTTGACCGTGACCCGGAGCGACGGGAGGTCGTTCCGCGCCTCTCTGGTCGACAACCCGTCGAGCGAGCGCGCCGAGGCCGCGGACAACATCGCCGGCATCTGCCTGGTCCTGCTCGCGTACAGCGCGATCCTCTGGATCGGTCTGTCGCTTGCGTTGCGCACGGCCTTCGCGCCGCTTCGACTGGTTCTCGACACGGTCCGCCGCTGGCAGACCGCCGACTTCGCCCCGCGCCTGCCGCCGATGCGCGTCGCCGAGCTCGACGCGATCGGACGCGAGCTCAACGGACTGGCGCAGGCGCTCGAATCCGGCCGCGACGAGCAGCGCCAGCTCTCGCTCAGGATCCAGTCGCTGCAGGAGGACGAGCGCGCCAGCCTGGCACGCGAACTGCACGACGAGTTCGCGCAGTCGCTGACGGCGATGCGGGCGAATGTCGCGTGGCTGCAGCGCCGCGCCACCGATCCGGAGCTGCGCGGTCTTGCCGCCGATCTCGACGCGCGGTGCGCCGATCTGCAGTTGCAGACACGCAAGGCGCTCAGGCAGCTGCGCCCGGACGGCGGCGTCGTGGGCGACGGCGGAATCCAGCTGGAATTGATGCTGCGTTCCCTGGTCGACGATTGGAAAAAGATTCCTCAGGCTGGCATTGAGTTCGACTGCGACATCGACGTCGACGGCGCCGCCATCCCGCGCGGGCTGGCGCTGGCGATCTACCGCATCACCCAGGAAGCCGTGACCAACGCCGTGCGCCATGCGCAGGCCAGCCGGATCGGCATCCGGCTCCTGGTCCGTCGCCCCGGACGCATCCGTTGGGCGGTGGTCGACGACGGTCGCGGGATCGCCGATCTGGACGAGGCGATGCGGCGCGGCAGCGGCCTGGGCGGGATTCGCGAACGGGTCTGGTCCCACGGCGGCACCATGCATGTCGATGGCGAGCACGGCGTGACCCTCGAGGCGGCTTTTCCGTGGCCGCGACAGGAGGCGTCGTGAGCCGCATCCGGGTGGTTCTCGCCGACGATCACGCTGTCGTGCGCACGGGATACCGTCGCCTGATCGAACTCACACCGGAATTCGACGTCGTCGCCGAGGTGGCCGACTGCGAGTCGCTGTGCAGCTGGTTTGCCACCAACGCCGCCGACGTCGTCGTCCTCGACCTGTCGATGCCGGGCCGCGGCGGGCTCGAGACCATGCAATACCTCAAGGCGCGTGCCCCTGAGCTGCGCGTGCTGGTGTTCAGCATGCACGACTCCGCGGCCCTGGTGCAGCAGGCCCTCCAGAGCGGTGCTGACGGCTACATCACCAAGTCGAGTTCGCCCGACGTCCTGCTGGAGGGAATCGGGCGTGTCGCTCGTGGCACGCGCTACCTGTCGCTCGATGTGGCTGAATTGCTTCGTCCCGCCGGGCCCGCTTCGGCGGCACCGCACGAGGAGCTCTCCCCGCGCGCCTTCGAGGTCTTCCGGCTGCTCGCATCCGGCGAAAGCGTCGAGTCCATCGCGGCGCGCATCCACCTGAGTCTGAAGACGGTGTTCAACTACCAGACGACCATCCGCCAGACGTTGGGCGTCAACAGCTCGCTCGATTTGCATCTTTACGCCAGGCAGCATGGGCTGCTCGACCGCTGACCCGATGCGCGAATCGCGCCATCGGATTGGCATGAGCCTGCGACGCAGCGCGGAAGCTGTCGTTCAAGGACGTTTCACCCTTGGAAATGCTCGCGCAGCGCGACCACGATGCCTGGCAGCGCTTCGGCAATGCTCTCGTGCTGCTCGGCGCTGAGGTCCAGTTGCTCGAGCTGCGCCCGCCCGTCCTCGGTTCCGTAGAGAAAGATCGGCCCGAGCATGTCCTTGATCGCGTTGGGCAGTTGCTCGACGTCGAGATCCTGCAGCTGCAGACCCAGGGCGAAGCCGTAGCACCAATCGTCGATGACACTGAGCTCGCCCTGGTCTTCGGTGGCCGGCTGCAGGTAGACGATGGGCTCGTAGTCCTCGGGGGCGTCGGCCAGAGTCGTGGCGACGTCGTTCCAGTGCTGGATGATCAGCGCGATGAGTTCCTCGGCCTCGGTTTCGCTGCCGAACTCGGGCTCCGTCGCTCCGCCGTCGGCATCCAGGATCCAGGGCATCAGGTCACCAAGGTTCGGCGCCCCGGGGCCAGCCAGCGCCGCGGCCATGAAGCCGTCCAGGGTCGAGACGTCCATGACGCCGTCGAGCGAAGCATTGTCCAGCAGCATTTCGGCCAGGCGATCGACAACGCTGTCGGGATCTGCCTGGGTTTTGGCGTCAGACATGACGTACTCCTTGTTCGTGATTGATGGTGGGGTGGTGCGGGAAGGATTTGAGCGCCGATTGTCGCTGCACGCCGTGTGCAGCATCGCGTGCGCCCGGTTTCAGGCGCCGTGAATCGCCGCGTGGAATCAGGCTTTCCTGGTGCAGCAACACTTCGGAGCAGGTCCGGCAGGACAATAGTGAGTTTTCGAAGCACCACCCCCATCCCCCCGCATCCATGTTCAGACTGCCGGCGCCGCGCATCGATTTCCTGCGCTCGCGGCTGCGTCGCACCTTCCGCTCGCTGGCCGACTACAACTATCGGCTGTGGGCAGCGGGCGCGCTGGTCTCCAACGTCGGCACCTGGATGCAGCGCATTGCCCAGGACTGGCTGGTGCTGGCCGAGCTGACGCGGCACAGCGGCACCGCGGTCGGTATCGTGATGTCGCTGCAGTTCGGTCCTCCGATCGTGCTGATGCCGCTCGCCGGGCTCGTCGCGGATCGCTGCGACCGGCGTCGCTTGCTGATCGCGACCCAGTCGGCGATGGCGCTGCTGGCGCTCGGTCTCGGCCTGTTGACGCTCTCGGGCCGGGTCGAGCTGTGGCATGTGTACCTGTTCGCCGGGGTGCTCGGCTGCATCACGGCGTTCGATTCGCCGGTGCGCCAGACCTTCGTCGCCGAGCTGGTCGGCGACGACGACCTGCCGAACGCCGTCGCGTTGAACTCGACGCTGTTCAACGGCGCGCGACTGATCGGGCCGGCCGTGGCCGGAGTCATGATCGCCGCCGTCGGCAGCGGCTGGGTGTTCGTCGCCAACGCCTTGTCCTTCGTCGGCGTGATCGGCGCGCTCGTCGTGATGCGCGTCGACGAGCTGCGCCGGCTGCCGCGCTCGGAGGCCGGGATCACGGGGATGGTCGATGGCT
This sequence comes from Pseudomonadota bacterium, assembly GCA_021825505.1. GTDB lineage: Bacteria > Pseudomonadota > Gammaproteobacteria > Burkholderiales > Burkholderiaceae_C > Thiomonas_A. The sequence goes on along the minus strand of JAKAHP010000048.1, from coordinate 5,593 downwards.
TTCGCTACATCCGAAGCCGTCCTGACCTGGCGCTGGCGCTGGCGATGTTGTTCATCGTCGGCACCTACGGGCTGAACTTTCCGATCTTCATCTCGACCATGGCGGTGTCCACCTTCCGCGGCGGCCCCGACCTGTATGGCGCCCTGGCGTCGACGATGGCGGTGGGCTCAGTGGCCGGCGCGCTGCTCGTCGCGTCGCGCCGCAGCCCGAGCCTGAACCGGTTGCGTGCCAGCGCGCTGGCCTTCGGCCTGACCTGCGCGCTGGCCGCCCTGATGCCGGGACCGGCCAGCTTCGGCGCGGTGCTGGTTGTGGTCGGCGCGCTGGCCCAGGTGTTCACGACATCGACCAACAGCCTGGTCCAGCTCTCGACCGAGGCGTCGATGCGCGGCCGCGTGATGGCGATCTACATGGGCATCTTTCTCGGCTGCACGCCGCTGGGCGCACCGTTGGTCGGCTGGGTCGCCGATACCTTCGGTCCGCGCTGGGCGCTGGCGCTCGGCGCAGCGTCCGGCGTGGTCGCCGCGGTGCTTGCCGCGGCCTACCAGGCGCGGCGCCGACGCCACGCGGCAAGGGTCGTCGCGGGTGTTGGGGGCTGACACGGCGCAGCTGGCGCTCGTCACGCCCACGCTCCGTGATGCGACGAGTTGCGCATACAGGTCATCACAGCCGCTGATTGCCGCATCGCTAACGGCGCTTGCCGCATCGGTTCACGCGGCCGGACCTATCCTCCGTACGGCAACAGCGACACCGGCGTCACGCACGCCCCGGGCACGCTTCAGGACCTTACACTGCGCGACAACCGCCACGCTGGCGTCCTGTGGAAACCTTCCGAGGAGGAGCGTGAATCGATCGCGTTGGTGTTCGTCCGCGCGCTGGGGAGCCGCGGCTTTGCTGGTTCTGGGGCTGGGAGCGTGCGGGCGGGCTGAGCCCGGTCTGAAGCTCGCGCTGCTCGGCGCGCCGCGCGAGGCCCGCCCCGCGCCGAGCGTTTCCCTGGGCGGCACCGCGCTGCAGGTACGGCGCATCTCGCCGTCGGGGCGGGACGTCGAGCCGCGCCAGGAACTGGTGATCCAGTTCGACCGAGCGATGGTGCCGCTCGGCGCGATGGCGCGCGAGCCTGCAGCGCTCGACGTTTCGGTGAAGCCCGATCCCGGCTGCCAGTGGCGATGGCTGGACACCAGCGCGCTGGCCTGCCGTCTGCCCGGCAAGCAGCGCTTCGCGCCCGCCACACGCTACACGGTGCGCGTGGGCACCGGCCTGAGCGCACTGGACGGCACCCATCTTGCGCAGCCCCTGACGGAGTCGTTCAGCACCTGGCGCCCGCGCCTGCAATGGGTGGACTTCCAGCGCTGGGAGACGCCGGTGACCCCGCTGTACCTGCTGCATTTCAACGTGCCGGTGACCGAGCAGGCGGCGCAGCGCAGCGTATTTTTCAGCGGCCCCCACGGCGATGAGATCGCGGTTCGCATCGAGCCGTTCACCCGCAAGCGCGAAGGTCCGTTGTGGCTGCCGGTGCCAGGGGCCCCGGGGGCGGTGCTGGAAGTCGCCTCGCCCAAGCCGGATCAGCCGCTGGACGGCAAGGCCGCCGCCGCTGCCGGCCGGCGCGTGTGGCTGGCACGGCCCGCCCAGGCGCTGCAGGGCGCGCAGGACTATGCGCTGCGGCTGCGCGCGGGCCTGCTGTCTCCGCTGGGGCCGCTGCCCGGCGTGGCCGCTCACCTGCACACGACAGCGAGCACCTACGGGGAGTTCAGCTTCCAGGGGGTGTCCTGCGACGACGGCCACGGCAACGTCTTTCAGGTACTGCCGGGCGCTGCGTCGTCTCGGCGTTGCCGCCCGGGCAGCGTGAACCTGCTGTTCAGCGCCCCGGTTTCACGCGCCACGCTGGCGGCCGTCGACTGGCAGCCCGACCCGCTGGCGCCGGGCCAGCTGGCGCGCGAATGGGCCGACTACCCCGAATGGTTCCTGCGCCCGCGCCATGACGCCGCTGATGCGAAGCAACCCGACTCCTACCCGCTGACCTTCCGGCCCCAGCCGATGCACGACTACACGCTGCGCGTGCCGGCCGGGGTGAAGGACAGCTTCGGGCGCAGGCTCGCCAAGTCGGTGGAGCTGCGCTTCCAGACCGGGCACTATGCGCCGTTTCTCGATCCGCCGCCGTCGACGGCGGTGCTCGAGTCCGGCTTGCACACCATCGTGCCGCTGCGCTTCACGAACCTGGACAGCCTGAACTTGCACGAGCGCCGTCTGTTCGCCGCGGAGCTTGAACACGGTCGCCCGGCCGGGCCCGAGCGCTCGCACGATCTCATGCAGCGCAAGGACCTGGCCCCGCGGCTGGACAAGCAAGTGCGCGGCTCGCTGGGCGTGCGTCGGCTGCTCGACGGGCGCTCCGGGGTGCTGTGGGGGCGCCTGCAGGCAGCGCCGCGGCGGGGCGATGCGTCGCACCAACTGATGGCCGAGGTCACGCCCTACCAGGTGCTGGCCAAAATCGGCCATTACGACAGCCTGATCTGGATCAGCCGACTGGCCGACGGCCAGCCCGTGGCCGGGGCCCGCGTGGCGCTGTACACGACGCCGCGCGCAGACCCGGGCGAGCTCACCCGCCTGGGCGGCGCGCCCGTGCGCACCGACGCGCAGGGCCTGGCCCGACTGCCGGGCGCGGCCGCGCTGCCCAAGGACTGGTTCGAACCCTGGGGGCGCAAGCGCGAATACTTCGTCGGCGTCACGCGCGGCAAGGACATGGCGCTGCTGCCGCTGAACTATCGTTTCTCGCGCACCGTGATGGCTGCCAGCCACTTCAGCCTGGGAGCCGACAACCGGGCAGCGCACGGCCACATGCGGGCCTGGGCGGTGACCGAGCAGGGCATCTACAAGCCGGGCAGCACGGTGCGCTACATCGCCTTCGTGCGCGCCGCGGGGCCGACCGAGCTGCTGGCGCCGCCGCGCCTGGACTATCGCTTGCGCATCACCGACGCCACCGGCAAGGTGGTGCTGCAGCGTAAACACCTGCGCTTGTCGGACTTCGGCTCGGTGTCGGGCGAACTGCACGTGGGGCGCAACGCGGCCAGCGGTCAGTACACGATCAGCGTGAGCTGGCCGACCGCCACCGGCACCGTCACGCGCGATGCCGGCGGCTTCCTGGTCACCGACTTCGTGCCCGCGTCCTACCAGGTGCATACCTCGCTGCGCCAGACGGTGGCGGGCCCGGGCAGCCTGATCGAGGCCCAGGCCAGTGCGACGCTGCAGGCTGGTGGCCCCTACGCCGACGCCGCCGTCAAGTTCACCACGCGGGTGGTGGCCAGCGCCTTCGCGCCGGACAACCCGCTGACCGCCGGGTTCCAGTTCGGCGGCGCCGACACCGATACCGACACCGACACCGCGTCGACCCACACGGTGTCGATGCAGCAACGGCGCCTGGACCACGCCGGGCGCGCCAGCATGCAGCAGCTGCTGCCCGAGGTATCCCGCCCGGTATACGGCCATGTGGTCGTGGAGGCGGCGGTGGAGTCGGCGCGCGCTACCTGGGTGGCGCGCAGCGCGCAGGCGATCTACGCCGCGCGCGACCGCTTCATCGGCCTGCGCACCGACAACTGGCTGCAAACGGCCGGCAAGCCCTTCGGTGTGCAGTACCTGGTGGTCGACCCGCAGGGCACGCCGCGCGCGGGCAGCCGCGTGCGCCTTCTGCTGCAGCGCCAGATCATCGATCGCGTGCAGCTGAAGAATGGCGCGGGAGATTTCGCACCCGAAGACCGCGTGTCGTGGGTCACGGAGGATCGCTGCGCGGCGACGTCGTCCGCGGCTCCCGGCAACTGCTCGCTGACCCCGAAGCACGCCGGCAAATACCGCATCGAGGCCGAGGTCGACGACACGCGCGGTCGTGCCGATCGCGCCGCGCTGGGAGCCTGGGTCACCGGCCCCGGCGGGGTGGTATGGAGCCAGGGCAAGGGCGTCACCCTCGTGCCCGACCGCAAGGCCTACCACGTTGGCGACACCGCGCATCTGCTGATCCAGAACCCCTTTCCCGGCGCCCGCGCGCTGGTCACGGTCGAACGCTACGGCGTGTTGTGGAAAAAGCAGCTGACCCTGCATGGTGGTGCCCCGGTGGTGGACATTCCGATCCAGGCCGATTTCTTCCCCGGGGCCTATGTGTCGGTGGCGATTTTTTCGCCGCGCGTGGCGCCGCCGGCCGATCCCGACCTGGGCAAGCCCACGCTGGCGCTGGGCTATATGGCGCTGCCGGTGCGCGGTCGTGACGCCGTGCTGCAGGTGAAGGTCAGCCCCGACGCTCCCCGGTACAAGCCGCGTCAGAAGGTCGACGTGGCGGTGCAGGTCAGCCGTGCCGGCGGCGCGCCCGCGCCGGACACGCGACTGGTCGCGGTCGTGGTCGACCAGTCGGTGGTGGATCTGCTGCAGCAGGGCCGGGGGTACTACGACCCGTCGAGCACCTTGCAGGCGCCGCCGAACGGCCCGGACATCGAGAACTACAGCCTGGCCGAGCAACTGGTCACCCGGCTTCAGCCCAGGGCCGGCAAGGGCGAGAGTCCCGGCGGGGACGGTGGCGCAAGCGTCGGGCCGAACGCGCGCAGCGACTTCCGCTACGCGGTGTACTGGAACGACCAGCTGCGCACCGACGCGCGCGGGCGCGCGCATTTCCGGTTCACGCTGCCCGACAACCTGACCCGCTGGCGCATCCTGGTCATCGCGCTGAGCCGCGGCGACGCGATGGGCCTGGGCCGGTCCAGCGTGCGCGTGGATCAGCCGCTGGAGCTGCGCCAGGCGCTGCCCAACCAGGTGCGCGTGGGCGACGCATTCGATGCCGCCTTCAGCGTCACCAACCGCACCCAGGGGGCCTTGCCGGTGCGCACGCAGCTGCGCGCCCGGGGGCCGATCGCCGGCGCCAGCGCGGCGGCCGACACGACGCTGCAACTGGGCAGCTTTGCGCATGGCCTGAGCTGGCTGCACCTGCGCGCCGACGCCCCGGGCAGCATCGAGCTGCAGGCCGATGCCCGTGCTGGCGATCTGTCCGACGCGATGCGCGCACGGGTGCCGGTGGGGCCGGCGCGCGCGCGGGTCGTCTCCGCCGAGTACGGCAGCACGACCGGGCCGGCAGCGCGGATCGCGCTGCGCGCGCCCGCGGGGGCCGTGCCCGGCAGTGCGCGCGTGCAGCTGCACCTGGCGCCGACCCTGGTCGGCGGCCTCGACGGCGCCTTCGAGCTGCTGCGCGACGACCTGCTGCAGACCTGGGAGATCCGGCTCAGCCGCGGCGTGCTGGCCAGTGACTACCTGCGCCTGCGTTCCGTGCTGGGCGCCACCATGCAGTGGCCCGATGCGGCCGGGCAGGTGCAGCGCGCGCTGGAGACCGCCGGGGACTTCCAGGCGGCCAATGGCGGCATGGCTTTCTGGGTCCCCAACGATCGTTTCGTCAGCCCCTACCTGAGCGTGTACACGGCGCTGGCCTTCCACTGGCTGGAGCAGGCCGGGCATCCGATTCCGCAGTTGGTGCAGACCAGGCTGCAGGACTACCTGCGCGAGCACGTGCTGGACGCGGCGGGCACGGCCCCGGCGCTGCGCGCCGGCGCGCTGGCCGCGCTGGCCCCCG
>JAKAHP010000388.1 GCA_021825505.1 Pseudomonadota bacterium | reverse complement strand
GCACAATGAGGGCGTCGCGTTCTGCCGCCCCGCCGCATGACCCACGCTTCGTACCGCCCGCGTTCGTCGCGCCGCCCGCATTGGCGGCGCCGCCTGCGCACCGCGTTGCCGCGTCACGCCGCGCGCGGCGTGGCCTGGGTCGGCGGCAACTGCGTCGAGCTGCTGCCGCTGGGCGAGACGCTGTTCCCGGCGCTGCTGCGCGCCTGGGCCGCGGCGCGCCGCGAGATCTGGCTCGAGACCTACATCTTCCACGACGACGCGATCGGCCGCGCGCTGGCGCAGGCGCTGGTCGACGCGGCACGGCGCGGGGTGCAGGTGCGCGTGCTGGTCGACGGCCTGGGCTCGAATCGCAGCATCGCGGCGCTGCAGGCGATGTTCGACGGCGGTGGCGTCGAGTTCATGGTCTACCGCCCGTGGCGGCACTGGTTCAATCTGGTGCAGCGCGGCCACTGGCGGCGGCTGCATCGCAAGCTGTGCGTGGTCGACGGCGGCGAGGCCTTCGTCGGCGGCATCAACCTGATCGACGACCGCCTCGATCTGCATCACGGCTGGAGCGCGCAGCCGCGCCTCGACTACGCGGTGGCGCTGCGCGGCCCGGCGGTGGCCCAGGTGCGCGCGAGCATGCGCCGACTGTGGCTGCGCACCGCGGCGTCGGGCAGCGTGCGCCGACGCCTGGCGCGCGCCCCCGGCCCCGACCTGTTGCGCAGCGCGCCGGCGCGGCGCCGTTACCTGGCCGAGCTGTTCGATCGTGCCGCGGCGCGCGCCCCGGCACCATCGCCGGGCTGCGCCGACGCCGCACCGACCATGCGCGCCGCGCTGGTGGTGCGCGACAACCTGCTGCATCGGCGCGCGATCGAGCACGCCTATGTGCGCGCGATCGACCGTGCGCGCCGTTCGGTGCTGCTGGTCACGCCGTACTTCTATCCCGGCCAGGCGTTCCGCGACGCGCTCAAGCGCGCCGCCGCGCGCGGCGTCGAGGTCACGCTGCTGCTGCAGGGGCGCGTCGACTACCGCGCCGCGGCGTGGGCCGCACAGGCGCTGTACGGCGAACTGCTGCACGCCGGCGTGCGCATCCACGAGTACCACCGCGCGTTCCTGCATGGCAAGGTCGCGGTGATCGACGAGCTGTGGGCCACGGTGGGCAGCTCGAACATCGACCCGCTGTCGCTGCTGGTCAATCGCGAGGCCAATCTGCTGGTGCGCGACGCCGCGTTCGCCGCGACGCTGGCACGCCACGTGCGCACGCAGCTGGCCGACGCGCTGCCGATCGACGCGCATCGCCTGCGGCGGCGTGTCGCCTGGTGGGTGCCGCCGTTCGTCGCGGTGGTGGCGCGCCTGTTCATCGCGCTGGCCGGGGGAACCGGACGGTATTGACGCATATAACCGTCGGTTGGAACGATATCGCGATTGTGTATTTCCGTCGCCGCGACGGCGTCGCCACAATCGCGGCGATGGATACCTCGAATTTTCTGTCTCGCGCGCGCCGCACCGCGGCCGCCTTCATCGCGCTTGCGGCGTGGGCTCTGAGCCAGGGGGCCAGCGCGGCGCCGCGGTGCGCGCCGCTGCCCGGCGCGCTGGTCGACGCCGCGCAGCTGCGTGCGCTGCTGCCGTGCGTGCGCGTGGTCGACATCCGCCAGGGCGACGACGTGGCCGATGCGCCGTGGGCCGCCGGCCATATTCCGGGCGCGGTGGCGGCGCCCTACGCGCTGTGGCGCGGCCCGGCCGACGACCCCGGGCGGCTGCTCGATCGCGCCGATTTCCAGGCGCTGGTGCGCAGCCTCGGGCTGACGCGCGACACCCCGGTGGTGCTGGTGTCCGCCGGCGACTCGCCGAGCGACTTCGGTGCGCCGGCGCGCGTGTACTGGACGCTGAAGTGGCTGGGCTTGCGCCAGCTGGCGATTCTGAACGGCGGCATGCAGGCGTGGTCGGCCGCGCACGGGCCGCTGACAGGGGCGTCGACGGTGGCGACCACGTCGGATTTCGTCGCGACGCCGCAGGCCGCGCTGGACGCCACGCGCACCCAGATCGCGCAGTGGCTGGCGCATGAACCGGGCGCTGCGCAACTGCTCGACGCACGGCCGCGCGCGTTCTACCTCGGTCAGGTCAAGGCGCCGGCGGCGTGGCAGCCCGGAACGCTGCCCGGCGCACAGGATTTCGCGTTCTCGCACTGGTTCCCCGACGGCTCGGGCACGCTGCCGCCGCTGAGCGAGTTGCAGCGCATTGCGCATGCGTTGCCGCCGCGCGCCGCAGGCCAGCGCCTGGTGTCGTTCTGCAACACCGGGCACTGGGCGGCGATCAACTGGTTCGTGCTGTCCGAGGTGCTGCACCAGCCGGACGTGGCGCTGTACCCGGAATCGATGGTCGGCTGGTCGCGCGCCCACGAACCGATGGCGCATGTGCCGTCGCGCGCCGCGCAGCTGTGGGGCCAGCTGCAACAGGGTTGGAAATCGCTGTGAGCGCGTCGTCGATCGCGGCGCCGAGCCTGCCCGGCGCTGATGCGACGCGGGGATCGCCGCGCGCCGGCAGTGCGGCGCTGGCCGGCCTCGCGCTGGCCGCGTTCGTCGCGGTGACCTGGCTGGTCGGCTGGCGCCAGGGTCTGCTGTGGCTGCTCGGCGTCGGCTACGGCGTCGTGCTGGCGGCGACCGCGTTCGGCTTCACGACCGGCTGGCGGGTCTGGATCACGCATCGCGACCCGGTCGGCATGTGGGCCCAGTTCGTCGCGATCGCGGTGGCGATGGTGCTGTGCGTGCCGCTGCTCGGCGCGCACCCCGAGCTGCAGGGTGCCGACGGCCCGCTGTCGTTCAGCCTGGTGCTGGGCGCCTTCGTGTTCGGTGCCGCGATGCAGGTG